>NZ_JAPZLD010000012.1:0-242809 GCF_030182635.1 Amycolatopsis ponsaeliensis | reverse complement strand
TGCGCGACCACCAGAGCAGCAAGCTCGTCATACGACGGACGCCCATCCCCGGTCACACGATGATCATCGCACCACGACAACCACCACACGACCGGGGACCTGACTAGTTACAAACAGTGTTCTAACCCTGTTTCTCACTCACGACCGGTGACGTGCGGGGGCGTCGTCCAGCCGGGGGAGAGGTCGGTGGACGGCTCGGGCGCGCCGAAGACCGTCCGGACCGGCAGCACCCCGGCCCAGGCCGCGTCGGCGTCGAGGTCCTCCGGCTCGTCGTCCGGGCCCTCGGCGCGCATCTTCACCGACGCCTCGGCGAGGTCGAGCGCCAGCACGCTCACCGCCGCGAACTCCTTCGCGTTGACCTCGCGCGCGTGCTCCCACGAGCCTGGGGCGAGGTGGTCGGTCAGCACCTTGAGACCGTGCATCTTCGCTTCGGAATCGGTGACCAGTGTCGCTTTCCCGAAGATGACCGCGCTGCGGTAATTCATCGAGTGGTTGTTCACCGACCGCGAGTAGACGATGCCGTCGAGGAGCGTCACCGTGACGCAGACGTCGAGGTCCCGCGACGCCGTGCGCAGGCTCGACGCGCCGGTGGAGCCGTGCAGGTAGAGCGTGTCGCCGTCGCGGCCGTAGCCGGTCGGCAGGACCATCGGCGCGCCGTCGCGGACGATGCCGAGGTGGCAGATCAGGCCCTCGTCCAGGACGTCGTGGAGGGCCGAGCGGTCGGTCACGGCCCGGTGCTTCTTGCGGCCGAGCGTGGTGCGGGGCGTGGTGGACAGCATGCGACCAGCGTCTCCCAGTGCAGTGGCATCGGAAAATGTCCACTTCTCGTACACTTGGGAAGTCCACTTGAGGAGGTCCCGTGACCCACGCCGACACCGCGCTCCCGGTGAGCCTCGATCGCTCGGCCGTGACGCCGTTGGCCGTCCAGCTCGCCGACGCGCTGCGCGAAGCGGCGGCTTCCGGCCACCTGCGCGGCGGCGACCGGCTCCCTTCGACGCGGGCCTTGGCCGGCCGGCTCGGCGTCAGTCGCACGGTGACGTCCGCGGCTTACGAGCAGCTGCACGCCGAGGGGTGGATCGCCGGGCGCCACGGCTCCGGCACGTACGTGACGACGCCGCCTTCGTTTTCGGCTTCGGAGGTCCCGGCGCCCGCGGTCCCGGCGCCCGAGACGGAGGTGCCGTCGCTGCTCGACCTGGGGCCCGGCACGCCGTGGGCGGACGGCCTGGACCGCGCGGCCTGGCGCCGCGCCTGGCGTGCCGCGGCCGACCCGGACCCGCTGGTCCGCGCGCACCGCGCCGGGCTGCCGGAGTACCGGGCGGCGGTGTCGGAGCACTTGCTGCGCCACCGCGGGCTGGCGGCGGGTTCGGTGCTGGCGACCGGCGGGACGACGGCGGCGGTCGTCGAGCTGGCCGCGGCGGTGCTCGAACGCGGGGACGTCGTCGCCGTCGAGGAGCCGGGGTACCAGCGCGCGGTGCAGGCGTTCCTGCGGGCGGGCATGCGGGTGGTGGGCGTGCCGGTGGACGACGAGGGGCTGCGGCCGGACGCGATCCCGCCGGGGGCGAGGGCGGTGTACTGCTCGCCGGCGCACCAGTACCCGATGGGCAGCCGGCTGAGCGCGGCGCGGCGGGTTTCGCTGGTGGAGCTGGCGCGTTCAGCCGGGATGCTCGTTATCGAGGACGACTACGACGGCGAGCTGCGCTTCGACGTGGCGCCGTTGCCGATGCTGGCTTCGCTGGCGCCGGACGTCGTGGCGCATCTGGGGACGACGTCGAAGATCCTCACGCCGACGCTGGGTGCGGGGTGGATGGTGGCGCCGGAGGCGATCACGTCGGCGGTGCTGGCGTATCGGGATTTGACGGGGACGCGGCCGTCGCCGGCGGGGCAGCGGGTGTTGTACGAGTTCGCGCGGAACGGGGATTTGGGTCGTCACCTGCGGAAACTTCGGCGGGAGATGGCTGAGCGGCGGACGTTGCTGGCGGGGGCGTTGGCCGCGGCCGGGGTGCCGGTCCGCGGTGACGACGCGGGGGCGCACCTGGTGGTGCCGTTTCCGTCGGCTTCGGTGGAGGTTTCGGTGATCGCTTCCGCTGAGCGGCGGGGGATCCGGTTGGACGGGTTGGCTCGGCATTTCGCCGGGGAGCCTTCGTCGCATGGGGTGGCGATCGGGTATGCCGGTTGTGCTCGGGAGGCTTTGGTGGCTGCTTTGCCTACGTTGGTTTCTTTGCTGCGCTGAGGTTTGGTGGTTTCCACGGCTTGTTGTGGTGTGCTTGCGCTGTTGTCCACAGCCCGGCCGTGATGTGGACAACTGGGTTCGGCCGGTGGTTTTCGGGGCTTTGCGTCGGCCCTCGTCGATACGCTGGAGCGGGCGGTGGCCCCCAAGGGGAGGGCGGGCTCCGCCCTGGCCGGCCGCAGCCGAACCCCAGCGCCCAGCAATGCCGAACCCGGTCCCGAGCGCGAAGCATTCCCGGGCCCACCGGTCCCTCGATGTACCAGACGTGACAGGCCCCGCACAGGTTGCGCTCACCGCCCGCCGTCGGCCGCCCGGCGCACCGGGCTCGGCTGTTCGCCGAGGTCACCGGGTACGGTGGCTCACCATGAGCGAGAAGATCCGGGTGGCGGTCGTGTTCGGCGGGCGCAGCAGCGAGCACACCATCTCCTGCCTGTCCGCCGGCAGCGTCCTGGGGAACCTCGACCCGGAACGCTTCGAAGCCGTCCCGGTCGGCATCACCCGCGCCGGCCGGTGGGTGCTCGGTACCGGGGACTCCGCCCAGCTCGCCATCCGGGGCCGCGAACTGCCTTCCGTCGACGACGGCAAGGGCCTCGTCCTCGCCGGTGATCCCTCCAGCCAGGGCCTCGTCGCCGTCGAAGCCGGGCGGGAAAGCGAGCTGCTGTCCCAGGTGGACGTCGTCTTCCCCGTGCTGCACGG
Source organism: Amycolatopsis ponsaeliensis (assembly GCF_030182635.1). Taxonomy (NCBI): domain Bacteria; kingdom Bacillati; phylum Actinomycetota; class Actinomycetes; order Pseudonocardiales; family Pseudonocardiaceae; genus Amycolatopsis; species Amycolatopsis ponsaeliensis. The sequence continues at coordinate 239,886 of NZ_JAPZLD010000012.1, read as the reverse complement.
CGCCTTCGGCGAGGACGGCACCATCCAGGGCCTCCTCGAGCTCGCCGGCATCCCGTACGTCGGCCCCGGCGTTCTCGCCAGCGCCGCCGCCATGGACAAGGAGACCGCGAAGAAACTCCTTGCCGCCGAAGGGCTTCCGGTCGGTACCTTCGCCGCCCTCCGGCGGGATCAGTCCACTTTGGACGACGAGGACAAGGGCCGGCTCGGCCTGCCCGTCTTCGTCAAGCCGTCGCGTGCCGGGTCGTCCGTCGGCATCAGCCGCGTGACGGACTGGGACGACCTCGACGCCGCCATCGAACTCGCCCGCGCCACCGATCCCAAGGTCCTCGTCGAGGCCGCTGTCGTCGGTCGCGAGGTCGAGTGCGGGGTGCTCGAGTTCCCGGACGGCCGCGTCGAAGCCTCGCTGCCCGCCGAGATCCGCGTTCTCTCCGAAGACGAAAACGCTTGGTACGACTTCGAAACCAAGTACCTCGGCGACGACGCGGAGCTGGACATCCCCGCCAAGCTCGACGACGCGCTCACCGAGAAGCTCCGCGCCATGGCCGTCAAGGCGTTCCAGGCGCTCGACTGCCAGGGCCTCGCCCGCGTCGACTTCTTCGTCGGCGCCGACGGCGAGCTGACCATCAACGAGGTCAACACCATGCCCGGCTTCACGACGAAGTCCGCCTACCCGAAGATGTGGGAGGTCACCGGCGTGGACTACGCGACGCTGCTGACCACCCTCATCGAGACGGCCGTCGCCCGCGGCACCGGCCTGCGCTAGGAGAACCGCAGCGGACGCGGGGGCAGCTTCGCCGCGACCGTGTCCGAGATCTGCTGCAACGGCCCCGTCCCGGCGCTGTCCGGCACCGTCAAAGCCGCGTAGACCTCGCGATCCACGACGTACCACGTCGACGCGCCGTCGCCCGGCACCTGCAGCCACTGCACCTTGTTCACCAGTCGCAACGCCGCGGTCGGCGTCAGCTCCGGGGGCCGGTCCAGCCCGCAGCGCAGGACGAGCGGATCGGTCGAGCCCCAGGCCACCGTCGCCGGCGGCGCCGGGTCGGCCAGGGTGCGCACCTTCAGAGACGTCCCGTTCGACGTCAGCTCGGTCGGCACCGCGCTCAGCAGCGTCGTGCAGCCCGGGGCCGTGGCGAAGGGCGCCGGCACCGGGACGAGCGGCAACGGGCCGGAATCGGCGGAGTTCGAGGAGCGCAGGGTCAGCGCGAAGACGGCGACGGCGACCGCCAAGGCCACGGCAAGGGCAGCCGCGGTGACGAGCACCACCTTGGGTGGAGCACCGGTGTCGGAATCTGGCACCCGACCACTACACCACTGCTCAGAGATGCACGACCGGGCAGGTCAGGGTCCGCGTGATGCCTTCCACGTTCTGCACCTTCGCGACCACGAGCTGGCCCAGCTGGTCGACGCTGTCGGCGGCCGCGCGGACGATCACGTCGTACGGTCCGGTGACATCCTCCGAACTGGTGACGCCCGCGATGCTGGAGATCTCGGCCGCCACCGCGGCCGCCTTGCCGACCTCGGTCTGGATGAGGATGTATGCGTGGACCACGGCGCGCCCTTTCGTCGGGATCGGTCAGCTCAGGTAGGAACGTATAGCCAGCTCACCGAAAAACATAGGGCATCCGACTATCGGTGATCGATCTTTGTCCCGGTAGAGAAAGCAGAGGTGACCGGTGTCACCGAACGACGCAACGGTCGCCGAGACCGGCGAGTTCGCGCTCATCCGCGCCGTCACCGAAGGACGGCGCCAGCCCCCGGGCACGCTGCTCGGCCCGGGTGACGACGCCGCCGTCGTCGCCGCCCCCGACGGCCGCGTGGTCGCCAGCACCGACGTGCTCGTCCAGGGCGTCCACTTCCGGCTCGACTGGTCGCCACCCGAGTACGTCGGGCGCAAGGCCGTCGCGGTCAACCTGGCCGACATCGCCGCCATGGGCGCCACCCCGACCACCGTCCTGGTCGGCCTCGCCTGCCCACCCGACACCCCGCGCGAGCTCGTCACCGCGCTCGCCGACGGCATGTGGGCCGAAGCCGAGCGTGCCGGCATCGGCGTCTCCGGCGGCGACATGGTCCGCGCCGACCAGCTCGTGATCAGCGTCACCGCGCTCGGCGACCTCGGCGACCGCGAACCCGTGACGCGCTCGGGCGCCCGGCCCGGCGACGTCGTCGCGGTCTGCGGGAAGCTCGGCTGGGCCGCCGCCGGACTGGCCGTGCTCGGGCGCGGGTTCCGCTCCCCGGTCGGCGTCGTCAACGCCCAGCGCTGCCCGGAACCGCCCTACGACGCCGGCCCGCGTGCCGCCCTGGCCGGGGCCACCGCGATGATCGACGTCTCCGACGGGCTCCTGGCCGATCTCGCCCACATCGGCGAGGCCTCCGGCGTCGGCCTCGATATCCGGACCGCCGACCTCGACATCCCCGCGCGGCTCACCGAAGTCGGCGCCGCGCTGGGCGCGGACCCCCTGGACTGGGTGCTCACCGGCGGTGAGGACCACGCGCTGGTGGCCACCTTCCCGCCGTTCGCCGAGCTGCCCGAGGGCTGGCGCACGATCGGCGTCGCGACCATGCCGGACTCGGGGATCACCGTGGACGGCAAGCCTTTTGCGCGAGAAGCCGGTTGGACCCACTGGCGCTGAACTAAAGTCGGCGGACGTGAGAATCGTTCCGGTCCCCTTCGACCATCCCGACGCGGTCACGCTCATGGCCGCGGTGCAGCAGGTGTACGTCGACCGCTACGGCAGCGAAGACGCCACCCCGATGAACCCCGAGCAGTTCGACCCGCCCGCGGGCCTGTTCCTGGTCGGCTACCAGGGCGACGAGGCCGTCGCCTGTGGAGCGTGGCGGGCGCACGACGGCCCCGAGCCGGACTTCCAGGACGGCGACGCCGAGTTCAAGCGCATGTACGTCGCCGATTCCGCCCGCGGCCGCGGCTTCGCGCGCATGATCCTCTTCGAGCTGGAACGCACGGCCGCGCTGTCCGGCCGCAAGCGCGCGGTGCTGGAGACCGGCACCCTGCAGCCGGAGGCGATCGCGCTCTACGCGTCCTCGGGCTACGTCGAGATCCCGGGCTTCGGCATGTACAAGAACGAACCCGAGAGCCGGTGCTACGCCAAGGACCTCAGCGGGGCGTGAGCTTCAGCAGGGCCGCGGCGTGCGGCCGCAGCGACGCGGAGACGTCCGTTCCGACGTCCTGGTGGGCCCACAGGTCCCGGACGTTCCACGCACCCGGGATCGCCGCGGAGACGGTCGCGGTGGTGGTGCCGGTGTTGAGCAGCACCACCGCGAACCCACCGCCGGTCAGGGGTTTCCCCCACACCTGGTAGCCGGGACCCGCGGCGAGCTGGCGGCCCTGCCCGCCCGCGAAGTCCTGGTCGACGGCGATCGCCTCGGGGTTGCCCAGCGTCGCGAGGTCGTCGTCGCTCAGCTTCGCCGGGTCGGTGCCGGCGAACAGCGGCGCGTTCAGCACGGCCCAGACGCTGAAGTGCGCGCGGGCCTCGTCCGCGCTCAGCGTGCCGTTGCCGACCTGCAGCATGTCCGGGTCGTTCCAGCCGCCCGGCGAGCCGCTGTGGACGGCGACGGTGGCCTGCTGGTCGATCGTCGCGAGCACGGAGTCCCAGGTCGGGGTCAGGTCGTAGGTGGTCCGCCACAGGTTCGCCACCGGCCGCGCCCAGGTCCACGGGCTGGAGACGCCGTATTCGGAGATCGCGTAAACGATCGGGCGGGGGAGCGCGGCGAGCTCGTCGCGCATCTTCTCGAACGCCGCCTTCCGGTCGAGGCCGTCGACGGTGTCGGCGTTGCACCAGTCGTACTTGAGGTAGTCGACGCCCCAGCGGTCGAACGTCTCGGCGTCCTGCTGCTCGTGGCCCAGCGAGCCGATGCCGGACGCGGGGTAGGCGTCGTTGGCCATCGCGCAGGTCCGGCTGCCCGGCACGGCGTAGATGCCGAACAGCAGGCCGCGGGAGTGGACGTAGTCGGCTAGGTCGGCGATGCCGTGCGGGAACCGCGTGGGATCGGCCGCCAGCGAGCCGTCGGCGGCGCGCTTCGGGGCCTGCCAGCAGTCGTCGACGACGACGTAGCGGTAGCCGGCGTCCCGCAGGCCGGTGTCCGCCAGCGCGTCGGCCGCCTTCTTGACGACGTCCTCGGTCAGGTCGTGGCAGCGGACCTGGTTCCAGCTGTTCCAGCCCATCGGCGGGGTCGCGGCCAGGCCGTTCGCCAGCGCCGGCGACGCCCCGGGCAGGCTGAGCAGCCAGGTCAGCACGACGAGCAGGAGCACGAGGGCCGTGCTCCCGGTACTGGCGTTCCTGTCGGCGGCGATGCCGTGATCCAATCGCAGAGCACGTGAAACCGCAGTCACCCGGAGGCGGCATGCCGATCTACGCTCTCGGTTCCCTCGAGCCGACGATCCACCCCGACGCCTACGTCCACCCGGACGCGACGGTGATCGGCGACGTCCGGATCGGCGCGTTCGCGTCGGTGTGGCCGCAGACGGTGCTGCGCGGCGACCACGGGTACATCGAGATCGGCGACCGCTCCAACGTCCAGGACGGCTGCGTCCTGCACTGCACGGAGAGGCACCCGACGATCCTCGGGCCGTCGTCGGCGATCGGGCACGCGGTGCACGTCGAGGGCGCGACGATCGGCACCGGCTGCCTGATCGCGTCCGGCTCGGTGGTGCTGAACGGCTCGGTGATCGAGGACGGCGGCATGGTCGGCGCCGGCGCGGTGCTGTCGTACGGCTCACACGTGAAGACCGGCGAGATCGCGCTCGGCGTGCCCGCGAAGACGCGGGAGAACAAGTCGTTCAGCGCGGAGAACATCGCGCTGGTGGTGGATTCCTACGTCGGACGCGGGCAGCGGTTCCGGACCGAGCTGAGGCGGCTCGACCCGCTCGGGTGACGCCGGCCACGCCCGGTAGGCTGGCGCGCCGTGACCGCACGACCGCTGCAGGACATCGTCGAGGCAGGCTGGGCCGAGGCCCTCGAACCGGTGGCGCCGCAGGTCGCCGCCATGGGGGAGTTCCTCCGCGCGGAGATCGCCGCCGGCCGGACCTACCTGCCGGCGGGTGAGCACGTGCTGCGGGCGTTCAAGCAGCCGTTCCACGACGTCCGGGTGCTGATCGTCGGGCAGGACCCGTACCCGACGCCGGGGCACGCGGTCGGCCTGAGCTTCTCGGTGGCGCCGGACGTCCGGCCGATCCCGAAGAGCCTGGTCAACATCTACAAGGAGTACGCCGAGGACCTCGGCCACCCGCTGCCGGCCAACGGCGACCTGACGCCGTGGGCCGACCAGGGCGTCCTGCTGCTCAACAGGGCCCTGACGGTGCAGCCCGGCAAGTCGAACTCGCACCAGGGCAAGGGCTGGGAAGACGTCACCGAGCAGGCGATCAAGGCCCTCGCGGCCCGGTCGGAGCCGATGGTGGCGATCCTGTGGGGCCGCAACGCCCGCAACCTGCGCCCGATGCTGGGCGAGGTGCCGTGCATCGAGTCGGCGCACCCGAGCCCGCTCTCGGCGCACAACGGCTTCTTCGGGTCGCGGCCGTTCAGCCGCGCCAACCAGCTGCTGGAGAAGCAGGGCGCGGCACCGGTCGACTGGAAACTCCCGTAGGTTCGGTGTCCGGATCCGCGTGACGGCTCCGACCAGGGGGAACGGACCTTGGAGGACACCATGAACGTCACATCGGCCGACGGCACGCCGATCTTCTTCGAGCGGCGCGGCACGGGCGCGCCCGTGATCCTCGTGGGCGGCGCGTTCAACGACCGGACCACGGTCGCCGGCTTGGCCGAGGTCCTGGCCGACGACTTCACGACGATCGCCTACGACCGGCGGGGGCGCGGCGCCAGCGGCGACACCGGCCCTTACGCGATGGAACGGGAGATCGAGGACATCGCGGCGCTGATCGCCGAGGCCGGCGGGACGGCGTCGGTGTTCGGGCACTCGTCGGGCGCGGTGCTGGCCCTGGAAGCGGCCGCCGCGGGCCTGCCGATCGAGAAGCTGGTGGCGTACGAGCCGCCGTACGCGACGGACTCGGACCCCCGCGACGACGTCACGGAGAAGGTGCGCGCGCAGATCGCGGCGGGCGACCGCGACGGCGCGGCGGCGACGTTCCTCGAGGTCGCGGGCACGCCGCCGGAGATGATCGAGGGCATGAAGTCGGCCCCGGTGTGGGGCTGGTTCACCGGCCTGGCGCACACGCTCCCGTACGACCTGACGATCTGCGGCCCCGGCGCCCGCCCGCGCAAGGACCACCTGGCCCGGATCTCGGTCCCGACCTTGGTGATCGGCGGCGGCGCGAGCCCGGAGAAGCTGCAGTCGGGAGCCCGCATCGCGGCGTCGTCGGTGCCGGGAGCCCGCCACGAGACCCTCCCGGGCCAGGACCACGGGGTCCTCCAGCACCCGGAGACCCTGAAGCCGCTCCTGACGGACTTCCTGAAGTAAGCGCACAAAAATGGCGGGTGCTCCGGAGAGCACCCGCCATTTTCGAACTCTTCTCGCCTCAGCCGCGAACGACCTTGCCCGCCTTGATGCACGAGGTGCACACGTTCAAGCGCTTGCGCTGGGACACACCCACCTTGGCGTGGACGGTCTGGATGTTCGGGTTCCACCGGCGGTTGGTACGGCGGTGGGAGTGCGAGACCGACTTGCCGAAGCCGGGTCCCTTGCCACAGACGTCGCACACGGCAGCCACGTCGAACTCCTTTGGATCTGGGTCATAGAAATGAGCCCAGATGCACTGGGCAACTCGACCATAGTAACTACTGGCTTCGCGAGGTTCCGCACCGGGTCGATACGCTGCCTCGGACCGGTCAGGAGGTTACGGGGTGCGGGTGCTGGACACGGCGGCGGTGTCGGCCTGGGCGACGGGCTGCGTGCACAGTCTCGCGAGCCTGCGGCCGGCCATCGACGAGATCAACGTCTACCCCGTCGCGGACTCCGACACCGGCTCCAACATGCTCTTCACGATGACCGGCGCGGCCCGGGAGCTCGAAGCCGCCGAGCCGGAAAGCGCCGCCGAAGCGCTGAAGATCCTCGCCCGCGGCGCCGTGGCTTCGGCCAAGGGCAACTCCGGCGTGATCCTTTCCCAGGTCGTGCGCGGGCTGGCCGACCGCGCCGAAGGCGAGCTCGACGGCGAGTGGCTGGCCGGCGCGCTCGGGCACGCCGACGAGGTCGCCACCGGCGCCGTCAGCCGTCCGGTCGCCGGGACCATCCTCACCGTCCTGCACGCCGTGGCCCTCGCCGTGCGCGGTGACACCCGGTCCCTGACCGAGGTCGCCCGGGAGGCCGCGCGGGAAGCCGCGCACGCCCTCGAGAAGACGCCCTTGCAGCTGCCCGCGCTGGCCAAGGCCGGCGTCGTCGACGCGGGCGCCCGCGGGCTCGTCGCCGTGCTCGACGCCCTGGTCGGCGTGCTCACCGGCACCGCGCTCGAGCAGTTCCACGCCCTCGAGGTGCACGCGGACCCGCTGGCCGAGGCCTTCGCCTGGGAGGTCATGTACCTCCTCGACGGCGTCGAGGAAGCAAGCCTGCCGACCCTGCGCAAGGAGCTGAGCGGCCTCGGCGACAGCGTCACGGTGGCCGGCGACGGCTCCGGCAGCCACGCCGTGCACGTCCACTGCGCCGACATCGGGGCCGCCATCGAGGCCGGGCTCGCGCTCGGCCGTCCACGCAAGATCCGCGTCGAGCCGCTGCTCACGCCGACGCCGATCGAGCCCGGCGGCGGGATCGACCGCACGGTCGTCGCCGTCGTGCACGGCGGCGAGCTGGCCGAGCTGCTGCGTGCCGAGAGCATCCCGGTGCTGGCCGTGCCCGACGGCGAAACCCCCAGCGTCGAGGACGTGATCAGCCTGCTCAACGAGGCCGCCGGCCGGCACGTCACCGTGCTGCCGGGCAGCGTCGCGCTCACCGCGGCGGCCGACACCGCGGCCGGGCACGCGATGGCCGCCGACCGGGACGTCGTGGTCATCCCGTGCGTCTCGCCGGTGCAGGTCCTGGCCGCCCTCGCGGTGCACGACGCCGGGCGCCGCACCAACGACGACGTCGTCGCGATGGCCGAAGCGGCCGCCGCGACCAGGCGTGGCGAACTCCGGATCGCGCGGGAGGAATCGCTAACCTGGGTGGGCCGGGCCCAGTCCGGCGACGTGGTCGGCCTGGTCGACGACGAGGTGGTGCTGATCGAACCGGCACCGGCGTCGGAGACGAACCTGGTCGCGGCCGCGATGAAGGTGCTGAACCGGATGCTGGCGCTCGGCGGTGAGCTGGTGACGGTGCTGAGCGGGGACGCCGCCCCGCCCGGGGTCGCCGAGGAGCTCGCCGAGCAGCTGCGGGTGGAGCACCCGGAGGTGGAGCTGACGAGCTACGCCGGCGGCCAAGTGGAGGCCGTGCTGCTGATGGGAGTCGAATAGCCGATGGCCGGACTGCGCGACAAGCTGCCGCTGCTGCTGGGCGCCAAGACGGCGAAGGCGCTCGCCACGGCGTTGGACATCGAGACGGTCAGCGACCTGCTGCGCCACTACCCGCGCCGCTACGCCGAGCGCGGCGAGCTCACCGACATCGCGGGCCTCGAGCTCGGTGAGCACGCCACCGTGCTGGCGCGCGTGGAAAAGGTGAGCAAGCGGCGGATGAAGTCCCGGAACGGGACCATCCTCGACATGGTGATCACCGACGGGAAACGCCGGCTCACCTGTGCCTTCTTCAACCAGGCCTGGCGCGAGAAGGACCTCGTCCCCGGCAAGACGGGCCTGTTCGCCGGCAAGGTGTCCGCCTTCCGCGACACCCTCCAGCTGACCAACCCCGAGTACGAGCTGTTCGAGGCCGACCGCGAGGCCGAGGCGATGGACGACTTCCTCGCCGCGATCATCCCGGTGTACCCGGCGGCGCAGGGCATGCCGACGTGGTCGATCGCGAAGTGCGTGCGCCAGGTGCTCGACGTCCTCGAGGTCGACGACGACCCGATGCCGGCGGAGCTGCGGCGGCTGCACCGCCTCTCGGACCTCGACACCGCGCTGCACGGCATCCACCGCCCGGACAACTGGGCGCACCTGGAGGCGTCGAAGAAACGCCTCAAGTGGGACGAGGCCATGGCCGTCCAGCTGATCTTCGCGCAGCGGCGCCACTCGGCCATCTCGCGGCCGGCGAAGGCGAACCCGCACGTCAGCGGCGGTCTGATGGACGCCTTCGACAAGCGGCTGCCCTTCGACCTGACCGCGGGCCAGCGGGGGATCGGCGACGAGATCGCCACCGACCTCGCCTCCGAGCACCCGATGAACCGGCTGCTGCAGGGCGAGGTCGGCTCCGGCAAGACGATCGTCGCGCTGCGGGCGATGCTGCAGGTCGTCGACAACGGGCGGCAGACGGCGATGCTGGCGCCCACCGAGGTCCTCGCCGCCCAGCACGCGCGGTCGCTGCGGGAGATGCTCGGCGACCTCGGCCAGGCGGGCGAGCTGGGCGCGGCGGAAAACGCCACGAAAGTCACGTTGCTCACCGGGTCGATGGGCGCGAAGGAGCGCAAGAAGTCGCTGCTGGAGATCGTCAGCGGCGAAGCGGGCATCGTCGTCGGCACGCACGCGCTGATCCAGGACCACGTCGAGTTCGCCGACCTCGGCCTCGCGGTCGTCGACGAGCAGCACCGCTTCGGCGTCGAGCAGCGGGACGCGCTGCGCACCCGCGGCGCCGGGGACACCAGCCCGCACGTCCTCGTCATGACCGCGACGCCGATCCCGCGCACGGTCGCGATGACCGTGTACGGCGACCTCGAGGTGTCCGCGCTGCGCGAGATGCCGGTCGGGCGGTCGCCGATCAAGACCACCGTGGTGCCGGTCGCGGAGAAGCCGGCCTGGTTCGACCGGATCTGGCAGCGGGTCCGCGAAGAGGTCGGCAAGGGGCACCAGGGGTACGTCGTGTGCCCGCGGATCGGCGACGAGCCGCCGTCGGACAAGAGCGACAAGCGGCCGCCGCTCGCGGTCCTCGACGTCGCGCCCGACCTGGAGCACGGCGCGCTGCAGGGGCTGAAGATCGGCGTGCTGCACGGCCGGATGCCGCCCGACGAGAAGGACGCTGTGATGCGCGCGTTCTCCGCGGCGCAGCTCGACGTCCTCGTGGCCACCACGGTGATCGAGGTCGGCGTCAACGTCCCGAACGCGACGGCGATGGTGATCATGGATGCCGACCGCTTCGGCGTCAGCCAGCTGCACCAGCTGCGTGGCCGTGTCGGCCGGGGCAGCGTGCCGGGCGTCTGCCTGCTGGTCACCGAGGCCCTCGACGGCACGGCGACGCGCGAGCGCTTGGCAGCGGTCGAGTCGACGACCGACGGCTTCGAGCTGTCGCAACTGGACCTGGAGCTGCGCCGGGAAGGCGACATCCTCGGCTCCGCGCAGTCCGGCAAGCGCTCGACGCTCAAGCTGCTTTCGCTGCTGCGGGACGAGGACGTGATCGCCGCGTCGCGGGAGAGCGCGCAGGAGATCGTCGAGAAGGACCCGGACCTGAAGAAGTACCACGGCCTGGCGCAGATGGTCGCCGACGTCGTCGACGTCGACCGTGCGGAATACCTGGAGAAGAGTTGATCCGCCCGGCCACGGTCGCCGACGCCGCGGCGATCGGCGAGGTCCACGTGGCGTCGTGGCAGGCGGCGTACGCGGGGTTGATTCCGGCGGACTTCCTCGCCGGGCTCTCCGCGGAGTCGCGCGCGGCGTCGTGGGCCCGGCGCATCGGCGATGGCGGCCCGGTGCTGGTCGCCGAAGAAGACGGCGCCATCGCGGGGTTCGCCGCGTACGGGGATGGCCGGCTCTACGCGCTGTACCTGCTGCCGGAGTACTGGGGGCGGGGCCTCGGCCGGGAGTTGCACGACCGGGTCGTCGAAGAGCTTTCCGGTGACAGCGTCGTCCTGTGGGTGCTGTCGACGAACGAACGAGCGAAGGCCTTCTACGTCCGGCAGGGCTGGGTGGACGACGGCGCCACCCAGACCGAGACGATCGACGAGGGCCGGGTCACGCTGGAGGAGCGGCGGTTCCGGCGTTCGTTGCCGTGAACACGCCGGCTTTCGCGGCGGCCGCGGCGGCTTTCGCGGCGAGATCGGCGTCCGCCGGCGTCACGCCTTCGCGGGAGATGAACAGGCGGTAGAAGATCGGCCCGCACGCCACCCGCACGACCTCGACGGCGTCCGTGCCGGCCGGGACTTCGCCGCGGTCGACGGCCCGGCCGACCACCACCGCCGAGCGCGCGTGGCGGTCGACGTAGAACTCCTGCAGGGCGTCCGCCGCGCGGGAGGAGAGGAACGCCGCCGAGATCGACGCCGTCGGGAGCTCGCGCTCGCCCGGCGAGGTGAAGTAGTGCACCAGCTCCAGGTTGATCCCGCGCAGGTCGCCTTCCAGGGAACCGGTGTCCGGGGCCGTCCACTCCTGCTCGGTCCCCATCGACAGGGCCGCCGCGACCAGGCCTTCGGCGGACTCCCACCGGCGGTACAGCGTCGTCTTGTGCACGCCGGAGCGTTCGGCGACCGCCTCGACGGTCAGCTCGGCGTACCCGCGTTCGCCGAGCAGCTCGAGGGTGGCATTGAGCGCGGCGAGGCGGGTCCGCTCGGTGCGTCCGCCCGGCCGCCGCGTGCCGGAAATCTCGGTTGCCAACTGCTACTCCTGTTGCGTTAGTGTGCCCAGTATGCCAGAACCGGAGTCCGTCGACGTCACGTCCATCGCCGCGCTGATCGGCGACGCCGAGGTCGTCGCGATCGGCGAGAACAACCATCACATCCGCGAGTTCGGCGTGCTGCGCGACCGCCTCCTGCGTCACCTCGTCTCCGAATGCGGGTTCACCGTGCTGGGGTTCGAGGGTGGGTTTCCCGAAGGGCACCTGGTCGACACGTGGCTGTCCGGCGGCTCGGGTGACGTCGCCGACATCGCGCGGGACGGCTTCACGTTCGGCCTGGGGGACTCGGCCGAGGTGCACGCGATGCTGACCTGGCTGCGCGGCCGCGGTGTCCGGTTCGCCGGTCTGGACGTGCCGAGTTCGGCGGGTTCACCGGTGCCGTCGCTGCAGGCTCTCCGTGAGCACGTCCTGCGCGTGGACCCGGCCAATGTGTCGCTTGTGGACGCTGCGCTGACGGCGTGCGAGCCCTATGCGTCGATCAGCAGTGCGGTCGCTCCCGGGCGGTACAAGGAAATGAGCGCGTCGGCGCGGGATGCGGCGACGGTGGCGCTGACTGTCCTCAAAGGACATGTGGAGGCGCTCGGCTACGGCGACGTCGCCGCCCACCACGCTGAGGGCGCGCTGCGGATCGACCTCTACCTGCGGGAGCTGGACGCGTTGATGGCGGGCCGCGCGCCCGAGCCGCAGAGTTCGTCGCGGGACACGTACATGGCGGCGACCGTGCGGCTGCTGCGGCGGCTGTACCCGGGCGAGAAGATCGTCCTGATGCTCCACAACGGACATCTGCAGCGCGTGCCGTTCTCGCCGATGCCCGGCATGACGGCGCCGTCGGCGGGTACCCACCTGGCCGCGGAGCTGGGGGACAAGTACTTCGCGCTCGCGCTGACCGCCGTCTCGGGGACGACGACCGGCCTCGTGCCCGACCCGGAAGCCCGGCTTGGGTTCCGGATGTACGAGCAGGCTCTGGAGGGGCCCGCGGAAGGCAGCGTGGAGGCGGCGCTGGCTTCTCAGGCCCCGTGTGTGGTCGCGCATCCCGCGGCGTCGAGCATCCGGCACGCGCACATGGCGCCGGCGGTCGACGTGGCGGCCGCGTTCGACGCCGTCGTCTGCCTGAAAGGGCAGGAAACGATTTTCCAGGCGTCCGCCGGCTAGGTGTGCCCGTTCGGCTGCTTGCCGTAGTGCGCGGGTGGGCGTTTCCTACCGGTATGGCCGGGCGGAGGCGGGCGTTGATCGTCGCCAACGGCGAGTACGACAACGCGGGGCTGCAGCGGCTGGGCTCGCCCGCGGCGGACGCGGACGCCCTCGTGGAGGTGCTGTCCGACCGGGCGATCAGCGACTTCGAGGTGCGGGTGGTCCGCAACGAGACCGCGCACGTCGTGCAGGCGGAGATCGAGGATCTCTGCGCCGAGGGCCGTCCCGACGACGTCCTGCTGATGCACTTTTCCTGCCACGGCTTGAAGGACGACTCGGGCGGCCTGTACTTCGCCGCGCGCAACACCCGGCCCGACCGGCTCCGGTCGACGGCGGTACCCGCGCAGTTCGTGCAGCAGTGCCTGCGACAGAGCCGCTCGCGCAGCGTCGTGCTGCTGCTGGACTGCTGCTACGGCGGGGCGTTCGGGCAGGGCGTGGCGGTGCGGGCGTCGGGCGACGCGAACGTGCTCGACAGTTTCCGCGGCGGCCGCGGCCGGGCGGTCATCACGGCGTCGAACTCGATCGAATACGCCTTCGAGGGCGCCCGGCTGGCCGAGGGGGAGCCCGCGCAGCCGTCGGTGTTCACGGCGGCGCTGGTGGAGGGGCTGCGCACGGGCGAGGCCGACCGCGACGAGGACGGCTGGATCGCGCTGGGGGAGCTGTACGAGTACCTGTTCGACCGCGTCCGCGAGCGCAACCCGAAGCAGACCCCGAGCCGCGACATCGAGATGCAGGGCGAGCTGTACCTGGCGAAGAGCCGACGCCGCCGGATCAAGCCGTCCCCGATCCCGGCCGACCTCGCGGGCGCGATCACGGCGGAGAACCCGTTCACGAGGCTGGGCGCGGTGGCGGAGCTGAGACGCCGGCTGGCGAGCGACAACCTCCCGGTGGCGATGGGAGCGTTCGAGGCGCTGAAGTCCATGGCGGCGACGGACATCCAGCACGTCGCGGCGGCGGCTTCGGACGCGCTCGGCTTCGCGGTGGTCCGGGTGGACGTGCCTTCGGTGCGGTTGTCGGCTGCTTCCGGCGCGCGTGCCTCGGCGTCGCTGCGGGTGCCGGGCCCGCCGGTGGCGCGGGAGGTGCGGTTCGAGGCATCGCACGCGTGGATCGCGGTGACGCAGACGGCTTCGGGCGCGGACCTGTCGGTGACGGCCGGGGAGCCGGGGGTGCGGCGCGGGAAGGTGGTGGTGACCGGGCCGACCGGGGATGCCGTGGTGGAGGTGGAGATCGAGGCGGTCCCGGCCGCCGAGCCGGAGCCGGAGGTGGCGGCCGAGCCGGAGCCGGCTGTCGAGTCCGAACCGGAGGTGGCGGCCGAGCCGGAGCCGGAACTGGTGCCGGAGCCGGAGGTGGCGGCTCAGCCCGTGCCGGAAGCCGAGCCGGAGCCGGTGGCCGGGCCGGAACCCGAGGCGGCACCGGAGACCGCGACTGAACCCGAGCCGGTGAAGCGCCCCGATGTGGCATCGGGTGCGTCCGACGCACCCGGCACCACAGGGGGCCGCGCCCCCGAACCCGTGGTGGTGGCGGATCCCGGCTCCGCAGCCGAACCCGCCGTCGCGGAAGCAGAAGCGCGGCAACCCGTCGAGCAGGCGGATCCCGTCGCCGGCACCGCCGGGATCCTCGCCATCGCCGGCGCCGTCTTCGCACTGATCGGGCTCGGCCTGCATTACTACTACGACAACTCCTTGGCCTCCTACCGGCCGGGCATGCCCCTCTACGTGGTGGTCGTGGCGGGGTGCGCGCTCGTCGCGGGGGTCCTGTCCCTGAGCCCGCGCACGCGGCAGCGGATCGGTCCGTCGTTGCTGCTGGGAGTCGGCTTCGCGGCGCTGTTCGGCTTGCTGAGGTTCAGCGCGGAGGGTGTCGTGGTTTCGTCGGTCACCCCCGACGAGGTCCTGGGCGCCGGGTTCACCTTCGAGCTGATCGCGCACAGCGCGATGGTTCTCGCGGGGGTGTGCGCGCCGATCGCGCTACGCCGGAGCCCCGCGGCCGGGCTGGGCGCCGGCATGGTGCGCGGCTGGGAAGGGTGGGTGGCGATCGGGCTCGGAGTGGGAGTCGCCGCCGGGTGGATCATCGAACTCGCCCAGCTGGCCGAGGCCGATCCGAGCGAAGGCGAGCGGGTCGCGGCGTACTACGTCCTCGGGGCGGTGCTCGCCGTCGTGCTGCCTGCCGTCGCGGCGGTCCTGCGGCCGCCCGTCGTCGGCTGCGCGGTGCTGGCCGCCGGGACCGCCGGGCTGGCCGGTGTGCTGGGCCCGACGTTCGCCACCATGGATCCGTACACCTACCTGAGCTACGCGGGCCTGGTGATCGCGGTGTCGGGGTTGGCGGGGCTCTTGGTGCTCGCCGTCGTGTGGGGCGTCCGGCTTCGCAGGAATCAGCCGATCGAGCGACAGTCCTGAGTTGTCGCCCCGCCACCGGCGGGGTACCACGACGATCATGAGGATGCTGCTCGCCGCCGTGGCCATCGTGTTCGCCGGACAGACGCCGGCCGTCGCCGCCGGTGGGGTGCAGCCCGATCCGCCCAGCTGGGGCCTGGACCGGATCGACCAGCGCGCCGGGCTCGACCACGCCTACCACTACGCGAGCGACGCTTCGGGCGTCACGATCTACGTGATCGACAGCGGTGTCGACGCGCGGCACCCCGACTTCGAGGGCCGCGTCGCGCCCGGGCGGGACTTCCTGAACGGCGGCTCCGACACCTCCGACACCAACGGCCACGGCACGCGCCTCGCCGGGATCGCCGCCGGCAAGGACTACGGCGTCGCGAAGGGCGCGCAGATCGTGCCGGTGCGGGTGCTCGACAAGGACGGCGGCGGTGCCACCGACCAGATCATCGCGGGCATCGACTGGGTCGCGCAGAACGCCCAGCAGCCCGCGGTCGCCGTCCTCGGCATCGGCGGCGTGCCGAACGACCAGCTCGACGCGGCTGTCAAACGGCTCGCCGCGGTGGTCCCGGTCGCGGTCCCAGCGGGCAGCGAAACGGCGGACGCGAGCGGCTTCTCCCCGGGCCGCGTCACCGAGGCGCTGACGGTCGGGGCCACCGACGCCCAGGACCACCCCGACAAGGCGTCGAACTTCGGCCAGGACGTCGACCTGTACGCGCCGGGCGTCGAGGTCCCGGCCCCGATCGCGGGCGGCACGGGCGCCGGCCCGGAGTCGGGCACCTCGATGGCGGCGGCGTTCGCGGCGGGAGTGGCGGCGCTGTACCGCGCCCAGCACCCGGAAGCGGCGCCCGACCAGGTGGACCAAGCGCTTGTTCAGGCGGCGACCCCGGACGCGCTCAAGGGAGTTCCGGACGGCACGGCCAACCGGCTCCTTTACGCACCCGCGGGATCCTGAGAAGCTGCCCAGACGCGCTCCCGGCCAATCTTCCGCGGCGCATGATGTCCATCACCTGGTACTGAACTCCCGCAGAGCGGGAAGAACCGGGTAACGTGCGTTGACTTACCGATCCATACGGGAAGGACCGGGCATGTTCCGCAAGGTGCTGGTGGCCAACCGCGGCGAGATCGCCATCCGCGCGTTCCGCGCCGGCTTCGAACTGGGCGCGGGCACGGTCGCCGTGTTCCCCCACGAAGACCGCAACTCGCTGCACCGGCTGAAGGCCGACGAGGCGTACGAGATCGGCGAACCCGGTCACCCCGTGCGCGCCTACCTCTCGGTGGACGAGATCGTCAGCGCGGCGAAGAAGGCGGGAGCCGACGCCGTCTACCCCGGTTACGGCTTCCTCTCCGAGAACCCCGATCTCGCGCGCGCGTGCGAAGAAGCGGGCATCACCTTCGTCGGGCCGAGTGCCGACATCCTCGAGCTCACCGGCAACAAGGCACGCGCGGTCAAGGCCGCGCGGGAGGCCGGCGTGCCGGTGCTCGGGTCGTCCGAACCCTCCAGCGACGTCGACGCGCTGGTCGCGGCCGCCGACGACCTGGGCTTCCCCGTGTTCGTGAAGGCCGTCGCCGGCGGTGGCGGGCGCGGGATGCGCCGCGTCATGGAGCCCGCCCAGCTGCGCGAGTCCATCGAGGCCGCCGCGCGCGAGGCCGAGTCCGCCTTCGGCGACCCGACCGTCTTCCTCGAGAAGGCCGTCGTCGAGCCGCGGCACATCGAGGTGCAGATCCTCGCCGACGGCGCGGGCAACATCATCCACCTCTACGAGCGTGACTGCTCGGTGCAGCGGCGGCACCAGAAGGTCGTCGAACTGGCCCCGGCGCCGAACCTCGATCCCGAGCTGCGGGACCGGATCTGCGCGGACGCCGTCAAGTTCGCGAAGCAGATCGGCTACCGCAACGCCGGCACCGTCGAGTTCCTGCTCGACAAGCAGGGCAACCACGTCTTCATCGAGATGAACCCGCGCATCCAGGTCGAGCACACGGTCACCGAAGAGGTCACCGACGTCGACCTCGTGCAGTCGCAGCTAAGGATCGCCGCCGGCGAGACCCTGGACGACCTGGGCCTGAGCCAGGACAAGATCTACCTGCGCGGCGCGGCTCTCCAGTGCCGCATCACCACCGAAGACCCGGCCAACGGCTTCCGCCCGGACACCGGGATGATCTCCGCCTACCGCTCGCCGGGCGGCTCGGGCATCCGGCTCGACGGCGGCACCGCCTTCTCCGGCACCGAGATCAGCGCGCACTTCGACTCGCTGCTGGTGAAGCTCACCTGCCGCGGCCGCGACTTCAAGACCGCCGTCGGCCGCGCGCGCCGCGCCGTCGCCGAGTTCCGGATCCGTGGCGTCGCGACGAACATCCCGTTCCTGCAGGCGGTTCTCGACGACGAGGACTTCCGCGCCGGGCGCGTCACGACGTCGTTCATCGAGGAGCGCCCGCAGCTGCTCACCGCGCGGCAGTCCGCCGACCGCGGCACGCGCCTGCTGACCTACCTCGCCGACCAGACGGTCAACAAGCCGAACGGCGAGCGCCCGAAGACCCCGGACGCGACGCTGAAGCTGCCGAAGCTCCCGAAGGACGCCCAGCCGGCCGACGGCTCGAAGCAGAAGCTCGTCGAACTGGGCCCGGGCGGGTTCGCGGAGTGGCTGCGGAAGTCGCCGCACATCGGGGTCACGGACACGACGTTCCGCGACGCGCACCAGTCGTTGCTCGCCACCCGCGTCCGTACGAAGGACCTCCTCGCGGTCGCGCCGGTCGTCGCGAACACCCTGCCGCAGCTGCTGTCGCTGGAGTGCTGGGGCGGCGCGACCTACGACGTCGCGCTGCGGTTCCTCGCCGAGGACCCGTGGGAGCGTCTCGCCGCGCTGCGCGAAGCCGTGCCGAACATCTGCCTCCAGATGCTGCTGCGCGGGCGCAACACCGTCGGCTACACGCCTTATCCGACCGAGGTGACCACCGCCTTCGTCGAGGAGGCGACGAAGACCGGCATCGACATCTTCCGGATCTTCGACGCCCTCAACGACGTCGAGCAGATGCGCCCGGCCATCGAAGCGGTGCGCGAGACCGGCTCCGCCGTCGCCGAAGTGGCGCTCTGCTACACCTCGGACCTGTCGGACCCGGGCGAGAAGCTCTACACGCTCGACTACTACCTCAAGCTGGCCGAGCAGATCGTCGGCGCCGGGGCGCACGTCCTGGCGATCAAGGACATGGCCGGGCTGCTGCGCGCGCCCGCGGCGACCCGGCTGGTCACCGCGCTGCGCAAGGAGTTCGACCTGCCGGTGCACATCCACACCCACGACACCGCGGGTGGCCAGCTGGCCACCTACCTCGCGGCGATCAACGCGGGCGCGGACGCCGTCGACGGCGCGGTGTCGTCGATGGCGGGCACGACGTCGCAGCCGTCGCTGTCGTCGATCGTGGCGGCCACCGACCACTCCGACCGCACGACCGGGCTCGACCTGGACGCGATCGGCGAGCTGGAGCCGTACTGGGAGAGCGTGCGCAAGATCTACGCGCCGTTCGAGGCCGGGCTGGCCTCGCCCACCGGGCGCGTCTACCACCACGAGATCCCCGGCGGGCAGCTGTCGAACCTGCGCACGCAGGCCATCGCGCTGGGCCTGGGCGACCGGTTCGAGGACATCGAGGCGATGTACGCGGCGGCCGACAAGATCCTCGGCCACCTGGTGAAGGTGACGCCGTCGTCGAAGGTCGTCGGCGACCTCGCGCTGCACCTGGTCGGCGCGGGCGTCTCGCCGGCCGACTTCGAGGCGGAGCCGAACAAGTTCGACATCCCCGACTCGGTGATCGGCTTCCTGCGCGGCGAGCTCGGCGACCCGCCGGGCGGCTGGCCGGAGCCGTTCCGCACCAAGGCCCTCGAGGGCCGCGCGGCGGCGAAGCCGGTCGCCGAACTGTCCGAAGAGGACCGTTCCGCACTGGCGGAGCACCCGCGCCGGACGCTCAACCGGTTGCTGTTCCCGGCGCCCACCAAGGAGTACGAGACGCACCGCGAGGCCTACGGCGACACATCCGTGCTACCCAGCAAGGACTTCTTCTACGGGCTGCGGCCGGGGGAGGAGTACCAGGTCGACCTCGAGCCGGGCGTGCGGCTGCTCATCGAGCTGGAGGCGATCGGCGAGGCCGACGAGCGCGGCGTGCGCACGGTGATGTCGACGCTCAACGGTCAGCTGCGCCCGATCCAGATCCGCGACCGGTCGATCGCGTCGGACATCCCGGCGACCGAGAAGGCGGAGAAGGGCAACCCGAAGCAGGTCGCGGCGCCGTTCGCCGGCGTGGTCACGCTGCAGGTGTCCGAAGGCGACACGGTCGAGGTCGGCGCGACGGTCGCGACGATCGAGGCCATGAAGATGGAGGCGTCGATCACCGCGTCCGCCGGCGGCAAGGTCGGCCGGCTGGCGATCAACTCCGTCCAGCAGGTCGAGGGCGGTGACCTGCTACTGGTGCTGGAGTGACGCTGGTCAACGCGGTCCCGCAGCGCCAGGGCGCGGTGGGACCGCGGGCGGCGGAGCTGCCGGACGGCTGCCTGGCGCTCGCGGAGCTGGCCGGGCACGTGCTCGGCCGGCCGGTGCACCACGTCCGGCAGACGCGCTCGGTGTCCGAAGTGGACCGCGGTGTCTCTTCGCGCGCCGAGCTGACGGGCCCGAACCGCGCCGCCCAGCTGGCGGCACTGGAGTCACCCGGCGGCCCGGTCCTGACGATCGGCGGCGACTGCGGGGTCGAGCTGGTCCCGATCGGCGTGGCCCGCTTCCGGTACGGGCCGGGCCTGGGCGTCGCGTGGTTCGACGCGCATGCCGACCTGAACACGGCCGAGTCGTCGCCGTCCGGGGCGTTCCACGGCATGGTGCTGCGGTCGTTGTTCGGCGAGGGCGACCCGGAGTTCGCGGCGGCGCCCGCGCTGGAGCCGGGCCGGGCCGCGCTGCTGGGGACCCGCGTGTTCGACCTGGAGGAACGGGCGGCGGTCGCGCGGGGGCTGGCGGTCACGTCGATGGATGCACTGGCGGGCGCGGAGAAGCTGTACGTCCACGTGGACCTGGACGTGCTCGACCCGGCGGAGTTCCCGGGCCTCAACTACCCGGAGCCGGGCGGCTGGACGATCGGGCGGCTGGTGGCCGAGCTGGACGCCCTGGCCGGGTACGAGGTCGTGGGCGCGGGGATCACCGAGTGCGTGGGCACGTCCCGCGAGGTCGAGGTGCTGACGCCGGTCCTGGAAGCGGTGGGCCGGCTGCTCGTGAGTGGGAAACAGGGTTAGAACACTGTTTCCCACTCACGACCGGTAGGCCGCGCGGACCGCGTCCAAGGCGGTGTCGAGGTCCGCGCCCAGGTCCTGGGCGTGGGTGGCGAACTCGGCCGCCGCGGAGTGCAGCAGCGCCGTGCGGTCCGGGCGGCCGGCCGGGATCGTCACCACCGTGCCGCGCGCGCGGGCCGTCGCCACCCAGCCCGCCGCCTCCAGTTCGCGGTACGCGCGGGCCACCGTTCCGGACGCCAGTCCCAGGTCCCGGGCCAGCTGGCGGATCGGCGGTAGCCGCGCACCCTCCGGCAGCGCTCCGGTCGTGATCGCGTGGATCACCTGGTCGTGCACCTGCCGCCACGGCGCGAGCCCGTTCTCCGTGTCGACGACGATCTTCACGCGGCCGCCGGCAGCCGTTTCACCGGGGCCGTCACGGCGAGGAACGCGGCCAGCCCGGCCACCACGACCACGAGCGAGCCGAGGTTGCCCGCCGGCCAGCCGAGCGCGGCGCAGGTGCCGATGCCCAGCCCGATCGCGACGCGCCCGCTGCGGCGGCGCAGCGCCAGGTCGGCACGCGGCTCCCCGACCGCCGGGCGGCGCACCGCGAGCGCGGTGATCACCCAGCAGAGCAGCGTGGTGCCCGCCGCGACGGCCACCAGCGTCCACTGCCGGGTCCAGGCCAGGTGCGCGATCGCGCCCGCCGAAGCCAGCCCGCTGAGCACCAGCGCCCAGACCGGGACGACGTCGCGCAGCGTTCGCGGCACCAGGACGGCTTCCCGGCGCGGGCCGCGCGCGGGCCGCTGGGCGAACAGCTCGGCGATCAGGCCGCCGAGCAGCAGCGTCGCGACGATCGTGCCGGCCCCGGTGCCGTCGAGGACCGGCGGGATGACCAGGAACAGCCACGGGTACCAGATCCGGCGCCGCTTGAGGTACCGGACGGCGAGCGCCACCTCGGCGGCGTCCGGGTCCGGCACGCCCCAGCGTTCGAGCAAGCGCTTTCCGTGCTTCTCGCCGGGCCACAGCACGATCAGGATCGCCAGGCCGATCAGCCCGGTGAAGAGCGCGACCGCCAGCACGTTGTCCCACGGCATGTCCGGACCTCCTCGCTTGTATCAAGCACACGATACAAGCAGTCTCAGCCCGCCGCGACCCGGTGGGCCTCGATCACGGGCCGCATCGGGCGCATCCGCAGCCGCGTGACCACCACGGCCAGCACGAACACCACCACGAGTGGCACTTGGGAGAGCCACACGGACTCGTCCACGCGCTCGGGCGGCAGGCTGTAGACGACCACGACGCGGAAGACCGCGTCGAGAGCGAAGGCGCCGGCCCACACCGCTGTCACGCCGCGGACCGTGCGGCGGAACCGGTCCGAGTGGGTCCACGCGCGTTCGTAGGCGTCGGCGAGCGCGGGATCGCCCCGGGTGGCGAACGGCTTGCCCGAGTCCAGCACCAGCGGCCGCCCGGTGAAGCAGGTCACCAGCGCGTACACCGCCGCGACCGCCAGGTAGAGCGCCGGTTTCGCCAGCACGATCCGCGGGTCGCCGCTGACGATCAGCAGCGCTGCCGAGAGGCCCATCTCCAGGAAGATCAGCACGCCGAGCGCGTCCACCTTGCCCCGGCGGAGCGTGGTGACCAGCGCGTGGAGGCCGGTGGCGGCGCCGGCGATCGTGAGCGACCAGAACGCGCTCAGCCCGAAACCGGAGTGCAGCAGGAAGTAGCCGCCGATCGGCAGGGCGAGGTCGAGGACGACCGGGAGGAGGGCGCGCATCAGTCCGCCTCCCGCTGCCAGCGCCGTCCGGGAGCCGGCCGTTTCTTGGCCGCCGCGACCGAAGTCTCCAGCCGGGCCAGCAGTTCGCCGAGCCGGCGGACGTCCTCGGCGGACCAGTCCCGCAGGAAGTCGGCGAAGCGGTCGAGCCCGAGCTTCGTCAGGCGGCGCACCTCGTCCCAGCCCGGCTCGGTGAGCGAGATCAGGCAGGACCGCCGGTCTTCCGGATCGGCCTCGAGCCGCACGTGCCCGGCGTCTTCCAGGGCTCGCGTCTGGCGGGTGATCGACGACTGGTGCACGTCCAGCTCGGCGGCGACCTCCGACGGCCGGACGCGGCCCTTGACGGCGGCCAGCCGCAGGATCGCGACGCGGGTCGGGTCGGCGGCGCGCAGCTGGGCGCGGCGCATCGCCTCGCTGATCCGGGACAGGGGATAGACGACGCTCTCGAGGTCCTCATCGCTGTGCGGCATGACGACGACGGTAAGGCTACTTGCGTCACGCAAACAAGTGGTTGGCGAGAATCTCAGGGATATCCCCGAGGACTCCGGGGTCTGGGGGAGTTCGGCCGTTCGTACGTACAATCGTGAGCAGTCGGCGGGGTGGTTGTCAGCGTTCCGCAGCCGAGCCTCGTGAACTTGTCACGAAGATGACAAGAAATCGGTTTCCCTTCGAAGGTGTGACACGTTCCGGACTACTTTTTCGATGTGTCCGGTGTCACCCCGCATCAGGTGGGGTGCGCTGGCCGGGATCCCGGGGCGGAGCGAAGGAGCTGCGATGTCGGTGGAGCGCGGATTCGATCACGCTGCGCCGCCACCCGCCGCACTACCTCGCAAGCTCGCCGACATCCTGCGTCCCGAGCTGGCCAGCCTCGCCGCGGAGATCGTCGACGAGATCCGCGCGACCATCCCGGCCTACGCCCGCCCGCTCGACGGCCCCTACGGCAAGTCGATCCGCGCCGGCGTCGAGTACGCGATCACGTTGTTCGTCGCGCAGATCGCCGACCCGACGGTGTCCAAGGAGCAGTCCCACGAGGTGCACCACCGCTTGGGGCAGAACGAAATGCGCGAAGGCCGCAGCCTCGACACGCTGCAGTCGGCGTACCGGGTCGGCGCGCGCGTGTCGTGGCGGCGGATCATGCGCGTCGGGCGAAGAAGCGGGCTCTCGTCGGCGGTGATGTCCCAGCTGGCCGACGCGATGCTGGCGTTCATGGACGAACTCGCCTCCGTCGCGCTCGACGGCTACCTGGAGGCGAAGGCACGCACGGCGGGAGCGCTCGACACCTGGCGCCGCAAGCTCTTGCACCTCATTCTCGAGACGCCCCCGGCGTCCCCCAAGGCGATCGCCGAGCTGGCCCAGCTGATCGGCTGGCCGGTGCCGACCGACGCGACGCCGGTGGCGGTCTGCCCGGCCGACGGCGTCGCCCCGGCCCGCCGTCACGCGGGACTGGACGCGGACATCCTCGCCGAGCTCGACACGCCCGACCCGAAGCTGGTGATCCCCGGCGAGCTGAGCGGCGCCCGGCTGGCGACGCTGCAGGTGGCCCTGCCGGACTGCCGGCTCTCGATCGGCCCGTGCGTCCCGCTCGCGTCGGTCGCGGATTCCCTGCGCTGGGCCCGGAACGCGCTGCACCTGGCCGAGCGCGGCGTGCTGATGCCACGCCCGGTGCTGCGCGCCGAGGAGCACTTGGCGACGCTGCTGGTCAACTCCGACACGGGCCTGGTCGGCACGCTGCGCCACCGCCTGTTCGCGCCGCTGGCGGACATGACGGGCAAGCAGCAGGAGCGGCTGCTGGAGACGCTGCGGGCGTGGCTCGACAGCCAGGGCAACGTGGTGGAGATCGCGGAGCGCCTGGGTGTCCACCCCCAGACGGTCCGCTACCGCATGAGACAGCTCCAGGCGACGTTCGGCGACAGCCTGCGTGATCCGGCGGCACGGTTCGAGATGGAGCTGGCCCTGCGCGCGGGCGCGGCACCGTTGCCGCTGCGCTACCCGGTCACCGAGCTGCTCCCGGCCCCGCGCAGCGGCGGGTTGCATCCACAGTGGACGCCGCGGTAGCCGGGACTAGGTAAGCCGCTGGAGTCGGCTGCCCACACCTGTGTTGTGTAGTGGCGGACGAACCTTCCCTTGGCGCCGAACGACTCGCCACGCCGTGTCCGCTCCGGACGCCGCACAGGCGAAGGCGTCGGTCAGGCCACGCAGGTACCAGCCGGAAGGGCCGGCCGTCGGGCTTCGGCGACCGGGAGACGCCGGAACACGGTCCCTCCGCTGTGGATCGGGTCAGCGGCTCGCGCGGAAGACCTCCGCCGGGATCGGCGCGACCGGCGGGCAGTTGCGGTGGTCCGGCTCCTGGCACAGGGTGATGAGCGACAGGTGCGCCGACGCCTGGTTGCCCGGCCCCGAGTTCTGGCCGGTGAACAGTGAGCTCAGCTTCTCGGCCGCGCCGCAGTTCTTGAACGGTGGCAGCGTGAAGCCGCGGTACTTCGGGTCGGGGTTGGCCGAGTCGGTGCCGATGAGGCCGCCGGCGCCGAACGGGTCGTACTCGCCGATCATGTCGATCGGGATCGGCTTCTCCGACACGCAGTCCGGGCCGGCCTCGAGCGGGACGCCGTTCACCTTGACGTCGCTCAGCCGCGAGACCACGTCGAGGTGGTTGCGCAGGATCCCGTCGAACAGCGTCCCGAACGAGTGGATCATGGTGCTGCTCCGGTAGTCGACCGGCAGGAACTCGACGGTCGCGCTGATCGGCAGGAACCCGTACCCGAGGTACGACACCGTCACCGGGGCGAAGGCCAGCTCGCCGGTGATCTCGCTCCGGATCGGGAACCCGTCGACGTCGGTGATCCGGAACCAGACGCCGTTGGCCAGCACGGCCGGCTTGCTGTGGATCTTGCTGCCGGTCTTGGCGATCGTGCTCGTGTTGTCGACCTGATTCGACTGCAGCGGCAGCACCATGGTGAAGGTCTCGTCCGGTGGCGGTTCTTCGTCCAGCAGAGAGTGTTTCTGCGGGACGGTCGACCGCGGACCGGGTGCGGCCTTCTTCTCCGGCGCCGGCTTGCCCGCCGGTGGCGTGGTGGCCGCCAGCACCGGGACAGCGCCGAAGGAGAGGTCCTGGCCGCTGTCGGCGGCGCAGGTCACCTGCTCGGCGGGCTGGTCCGGTGGCGCGCCCGTCGGGCCGATGGCGAGTTTCGGCGGCGTCAGCCGGATCCGCAGCACGCCGGCGGCGGACGGGGAGAACGACGGCAGCTTCCCCTTGGCCACCAGGGTGAGGTCGCCTTCGGCGGGCAGCGCGGTCGCGGCGATGGTCATCGGGACGGCGAGGGTGTCCTTGACCTTCCCCTGTTCCAGCAGCAGCTGGAAGGCCAGGCCGCCCTCGAGGGTGGCGCCGGTGCCGAGCAGCTGCTGGGCGGCGGCCCGCGGCAGCGAGAACGACACGGACAGGTCGTCGATGGCCGCCGGCTTGCCGATCGTCATCGAGGCGGGCAGGGTCGCGGTCGTGGCGACGGTGAGCTTCAGCGGTCCGATCGGATCGGCGAACGGGCACGTCGCGGCCACGGTCTTGGCCAGCTCGTGACGCCCGGACGCCGTGGCTCCGGCGGGTTCGCCCGGTGCGGCCGACCCGATGCCGGTGAACGCGCCGGTGGTGACCGACACGACGCACACCAGCGCGATCGCGCCGCGGGTCGCCGTCCGCCGGGTCAGCCTGGGGGCCATGCCGTGCTCCTGTCCGTGCCACCGGGAAACGAGCCGTAGGGATGGCCGGGGCCCCGGCCATCCCTACGGTGCTGCTAGTTCAGCGCTGTCACGTGATGACGAAGGTCGGCGAGAACGCCAGGTTCTGCGCCGGGCTCGTCGTCTTCGGCGTGCAGCTCATGTTCCAGTTCGCCCAGGTGTTGTTGGACGCCTTGTGGAACTGCAGAGCCGCGGTGATCGGAGTGCCGAGCGACAGCGTGTCGCTGCCCGCGGCCGCCGGGGCCGTGTAGGTCGGGATCGACGAGGACGCCACCTGGCTGATGACCACGGTGATCGGTCCGCCGGTCGGGTAGATCGTCTCCGGGATGTCCAGGCCGCTCGCCGGGCCGGAAACCGTTCCGCTCGCGGCGGTCACCGGGACCGTCGCCGTGCCGCGGAGGCCGTTGTAGCCGACGGCGGTCAGCAGCGAGTGCACCGCGGCGGAGATCGTCGCGGTGCCACCGACGTTGGTCGGCGTGACGGTGGTGCCGGCGGCGATCGAGTCCGGCCCGGTCAGGGAGGCGGTGATCCCCACGTCCTGCTGCGGGATGCCGGGGAAGGTGCATCGGTAGGTGGCGCCCGCGTTGTAGGCGGTGTCGGCCGAAGCCACGCCGGTGAAGACCATGCCGAGCGCGCTGACGGCCGCGGCGGTGGTGACTGCTTTGAGGGACAGGTTCCTGAGTCGGGTCATGACTGCCAATCTCCTTTGATCATCCAGCTGACGTCTCGGTGGGCGCTGCCCACGCGCCCCGCGGACCGATCGGTACCGCGAATTCCCCGGTGTTTCCCTGGTGCAGCCCAGACCCTCGCGAGGTGGCTGTGAGAAAGTATGTTACTCACCAGTCGGTTGCGCAACAAGCGTGTGCCGGACCGGCTTCCGGAGTGGTCCTCAGGCGGGTATTTTTTGTCAACGACGGAGTATTCGGAGGCGGACCTTGGTCGGCGCTTGACAAAGAATCCGGCGGGTATCCTCCGGCGATTGTCCGGGTTAGTATCGAAGTGCGCGTGTGCGCCGTGATCGCAGGGACCGATTCAGGGAAAGAAGATACCGTGGCCGCAGTCTTCCGTTTCCGGCGCGCCGCCGTGCTGGTGGCCGCCGCGCTGGTCGTCACCCCGCTCGTGCCGGCCGCGTCCGCCTCGGCCGAGGACACCGGGGGCGTCCTCGCGTGGGGGCTGACCTACTACATCATGGGGCCGCCCCCGGAGGCTTCCGAAGGGCTGAGCGCGGTCTCCATGGGCAGCCTGGACGCGATCGGGCTCAAGGCGGGCCAGGTCCTGGTCTGGGGCGACAACAACTTCGGCCAGACCGAGGTGCCCGAGGCGGCGATGTCGGGCGTGAGCGCGGTCGCCGCCGGCTGGGGCCACGAGCTCGCGCTCAAGAACGGCGGCGTCCTGGCCTGGGGGAACAACTGGTACGGCCAGGCCGAGGTGCCCGCCGACGCGAAGTCGGGTGTCGTCGCCATCTCCACCAGTGCCCTGCACAACCTCGCGCTCAAGGAAGGCGGGCGCGTCGTCAGCTGGGGCCTGCGCACGGACGTCCCGGCCGCCGCGACGTCCGGTGTCACCGCCGTTTCCGCCGGTGGCGACCACAGCCTGGCGCTGAAGAACGGCGGGGTCATCGCCTGGGGCAGCGACAGCTTCGGCCAGGCCGAGGTGCCCGCCGACGCGAAGTCGGGTGTCACCGCCATTTCGGCCGGTCACCAGCACAGCCTCGCGCTCAAGGACGGCCGGGTGATCGCCTGGGGCCGCGACGACAACCACCAGGCCGAGGTCCCGGACACGGTCCAGTCCGACGTCGTGGCGATCGACGCGGGCTGGACGTTCAACCTCGCGCTCAAGAGCAACGGCGACGTCGTCGCCTGGGGCTCCAACGACCAGATGGAGAGCGACCCGCTGAGCAACGGGATCTGCGGCCCGCTGCTGGCCGTGTCGGCGGGAGACCGCTACAGCGTCGTGCTCAAGGCGGACCCTTCCGCACCCTGCTGACCAGGCACGAAAGAGGGGCGCACCGGCCGGTGCGCCCCTCTTCCGTGCCCCGGGTCAGCCTTCGGTCTTGGCCGCCAGGTCCAGCGAGATCGTGTTGCCCGGACCCGAAACCAGCGCACCGAGCGCCAGGTCCGCGATGAAGCAGTTCTTGAAGTCCGGGATGGTGTACGTGCCGGTGACGGTGATCTTCGGGCCGAAGATGTCGACGTCCTTGGCGCTCAGGTCGAGGTCGAGCGGCTTGCTCGCCTTGCAGCTGCCCGGCACGGTCGGCAGCGGGATCACCGGGATGATCAGGCCGGCCCAGATGTCGTAGATCTCCATGTTCGCCTGGGCGTGCGTGGTCAGCGTGCCGTCGGCGATGGTGCCGGTGGCCGGGCCGGTCGGGGTGATCTTGACCTTCGCCTTGATTCTGAACAGCCCCGACACCAGCGAGATGTTCGCCTGCGACGTCGGCAGCGTCAGGTCCGCGCGCAAGCCCACCGAACCGGTCTGGTCGTCGATGATCAGGGCGCCGTCGAGGTTGCCCGGGCCGAGGGCCATCGCGCTGCCGGTCTTCTTGATCACGGTGCTGCCGGTGACGGTGTAACCGACCGGGATCTCGACCACGTCGGCCGAAGCCGGCACGGCGGTGACAACGCTCATCGCGATGCCCGCGGCCGCCGTGACCGCGGCCGCGCGTGCCATTTTCCGGCCGTTCTTCCGAGTGCGCGACAAAGTAGGCATGCCAACTCTCCTTCGAATTGTGCAGCGGTGTGAAACAGGGTCAGCGGGGGGTCAGCCCGGTAATCTTCCAGGCATTACCCTCACGTTCCGCGGTCACCGAAAGCTGAGCGGCCGCGGAACTGCTGGAATTGTTGTCGGCGCGGGTGGCGGCTTGGTCCAGGAACACGAGGAGCCGGGCGTGCCCTTCGCGCAGATCCTGTACCGCGGATGACGTCACCCGTGTTGTCAGCACCAGTTTCTGGGCCGGTGCTTTTTCCTTCACCTGGGCGAACAGCCGGTCGTAGGTGGTGAGTGCGTCGCCGCGCAGGACGTCCCGCGCGGCCTGTTCCGTGACCTCGGTCTTGTCGTAGGAGTAGGAGAAGATCCGGTTGAGCGCCAGCGTCACCGCCGAGGTGACGTCGGCGGTCGCCCCGACGTCGGTGAGCGCGTGGTTGGCCGCGGCCGGGTCGTCCGCCGCCGAGCGCGCTGCGAGCGTGAACACCACACCGGCGGCCGCCAGCAGCACCGAGACGACGACCAGCAGCGGCAGCAGGAGCGGCCGGCGCCGGGGCGGTTCAGCTTCGGCGACCACCTCGTCGGAGGAGGCCGTCACTTCGGCTTCTTCCTCAGCAGTGGGCAACGCGTCGGTGCTCATCTCGCCCCCACCGGCAGTTCGTCGAGGGCGCTGAGCTTCCAGCCGCCGTCGGTCCGGGTCAGTCCCGCGGCGAACCGGTTGCGCTTGGTCGCCGGCGCGACACCCTCCTTCAGCGCGGTGATCTCCACCGAGGCCAGCAGCTTGGCGGTGCCGGCGTGCTCGTCGAGCTCGCTGAGCGCCGCGTCCAGCACCTTCCCGGTGGACACGGTCG
Organism: Amycolatopsis ponsaeliensis; assembly: GCF_030182635.1. NCBI lineage: Bacteria > Bacillati > Actinomycetota > Actinomycetes > Pseudonocardiales > Pseudonocardiaceae > Amycolatopsis > Amycolatopsis ponsaeliensis. The sequence continues at coordinate 210,396 of NZ_JAPZLD010000012.1, read as the reverse complement.
CGTCCTGGGTGAGGGTCTTCTTCGTGGCTTCGTCGGTGTGGGCCAGCCGGTCGTGCAGTGGCCCGGTCGACGCGTCGAGCCACTGCGCGAGCCCCTGGTCCAGCTGGTGGTAGTCGAGGGTGCACAGCAGCGCGACCAGCTGCCGGCCGCTGGACAGCGCTTCGTCGCGGGCGGTCCCGTAGGTCAGCGTTTCGCTGTTTGCCGTGCGGTACCAGCCGATCCCCGCCCAGGCCGCGAACGCCGCGGTGACGACCACGGCGGCGACCGCGGCCCGCAGCGGCCGCTTCACTTTCCCAGCCACAGCATCTCCTCGAGGGTCGGGGAATCCGGCTGGCCGGCGGACACGGTCAGCGGGGTCCCGGAGCCGGGCACCGCGGCGGGCGGCACCGGCGGGTGCGCCGCGTTCTGCGAGCCGCGCACCGATGTCGCGTCGCCCTTCTCGAGCGTGCAGGACGCGCCCGTGTTGAACGGCAGCGGTGTGGTGTCCGTGCTCGGCCGGTACTGCGTGCTTTCGTACCCGGCGCGGCAGGGCAGCGGGTCGTAGAACGTCAGCGCCATGCCGAGGTTGCCGTCGCCCCCGCCGAAGACCGTCGACGCCGTCGCGACCGCCTTCGGGGTCGCGACGAGCAGCTGTTCCAGGTCGCCGGTGCGGGCCTGGAACACCTGCGCGGTGGTGAGCAGGTTGGCGAGCAGGATCGGCAGCCCCGGGTCGGTCTCCTTCAGCAGGCTGCCCAGCTCGGACGCGGCCGGCGGCGCGGTCGCGATCAGCCGCCTCAGGTCACCGTCCGAACTCGACAGCTGCGCGGCGAACAGCTTGGCGTTGCTCGTGAACGAGCGCCACTCGGTGGCGGAGTCGAGCTGGGTGCGCAGCACGGTCGAGCCGTCGTCGATCAGCTTCGTGGTCTGCGGCAGGTTGGCCGAAGCGTCCTTGGTGAACGACGTCGCGGTGTCCAGCAGGACCTGCAGGTCGGGCCCGGTGCCGCGCAGGGCGTCGTCGAGTTCGTCGACGACCGTGCGCAGGTCGCCGGTCGGCACCGACGCGGTCAGCGAGTCGAGGTCGCCGAGCAGGTTCTGCACCGGCATCGGCAGCGTCGTCTTCTCGCGCGGGATCACCGAGCCGCCGGTCAGGTAGGGGCCGTCGGCGGTCCGCGGCTGCAGGTCCACGTACTGCTCGCCGACCGCGGAACGGTTCGCCACCACGGCCTGGGCGTTCGACGGGATCGGCGGGGCCGAGTCGTCGATGACCAGGTCCGCCTCCATCCCGGACGGCGTCAGCCGCAGCTCGCCGATCCGCCCGACGGCGACCCCGCGGTAGGTCACCTCGCCGTTGGTGAAGATGCCGCCGCCCTCGGCGAGTTCCAGCTTCACGGTGTACCCGCTGCCGCCGAAGAGCCGTCCGATGCCCGCGTAGTTCGCGCCGACGAACGCGACCGTCACCAGCGAGATCACCACGAACGCGATCACCTGGACCCGGACCCTGGTGGTCAGCATCAGCGCCCTCCCGACGTCGTGACGCCGCTGGCCGGCAGGGGCAGCGTCGGCAGGCCGGGCGGGACGCCTTCGCCGGGCGGCGGCAGCGCCTGCCCGGGCGCCGGGATCACCGACGCGTAGACGTTGAGGTAGTCGCCCTTGATCGCCGGGAGGACCGCGTCGGTGTACGGGAAGGACGGCAGGATCTCCAGCGACTTCGGCAGCGACGCCCCGGCGTCGGCGAGCCGGTGCAGGATCGGCGCGAGCGCGGTCAGGTCGGCCACCAGGTCGTCCTTGCTCTTGTGGATGACGTCGGTGGCGACACCGGAGAGCTGGTCGAGCGACTGGAGCATGGCGACGAGCTGGGTGCGCTGGTCGGTCAGCGTGCGCAGGCCAGGGGTGAGGTCGGTGAGCGCGCCGGACACCTGCGCGTCGCGGTCGGCGAGCGTGGTCGCCAGCTGGTTGACCCCTTCGAGGGCCGCGGTGATGTCCTGGCGGTGCGCGTCCAGGTCGGTGGCGAGGGTGTTGACCCCGGACAGGAACGAGCGGATCTGCGTCTCGTTCCCGGTCATCACCTTCGACAGTTCGCGGTTGATCGTCTGCAGCTGCCCGATGCCGCCGCCGTTGAGCAGCAGCGAAAGCGCGCCGAAGACCTCTTCGAACTCCGGGTTGCGGTTGGTGCGCGACACCGGGATCACGGCTTTGTCGGCCAGCCGCGCGGTCTGCTGCGGCGCGGTACCGTCCGGGGCGGCGAGCTCGACGAACTTCTCGCCCAGCAGGCTGGACTGCCGCAGCCGCGCGACGGCGTCGGCGGGCAGCACGACGTCGCCGTTGACCTCGACGACGGCCTCCGCGGTCCAGCCGTCGGCGCCGAGGCGGATGGTCTGGACGCGCCCGACCGGGACGTCGCCGACCTTCACCGCGGCCTGCGGCACCAGGTCGAGGACGTCGGCGAACTGCACGGTGACGTGGTACGGGTGGTCGCCGACGTCGGCGCCGCCGGGCAGCGGCAGGTCGTAGACACCCTTGAACTCGCCCGAACAGGCGGTCAGCACCAGGCAGCAGCCGGCGGCCAGGGCCGTCATGCGTCTCAACGGTTTCATCTGCCGCCCGCCTCGTTCGTGTAGACGGATCCGGTGACCGGCAGCGGCAGGTAGTCGAGCAGGTCGGTGCGGCTCTGCAGGGCGCCGGTGGCGGGGTCGACCGTCTGGAGCAGGTTGGTCGCGGCCAGCGGGGCGGTTTCGAGGGTCTCGGCCAGCGACGCGCGCTGGTCGACGAGGGTCTGCGTGGTCACCGCCAGCTTGTCCACATTGGACGTGATCAGCGCGCGGTTGTCCTTGATGAACCCCTGGATGTCGGCGAGCGCGCTGCCGAGCGAGCGCAGCGCCGTGGCCAGCTCGTCGCGGTTGGCCGACAGCGTGCCCGACACCGCGGCGAGCTGCTGGTTGACCTGGGTGACCTGGTTGTCGTTGGCGGCCAGCATGCTGGTGAACTGCTGCAGCTCCCGCACGGTGGTGAACAGGTCGCCGGAGTTGCCGGCCAGCGTCCGGGCCAGCTCCGCGAGCTGCTTGACGGAGTCGTTGAACGCGGCGCCGTTGCCCTCCAGGTTGCGCGCGCCGGTCTTCAGCAGGTCCGACAGCGCGCCGTTCTTGTTCGCGCCGTCCGGCCCGAGCGCCTTGGTGAGCGAGTCGAGGCTGGCGTAGAGCTGGTCCAGCTCGACCGGGGTCGCGCTGCGGTCGACGCCGATGGTGGCGTTGTCGACGAGCCGCGGTCCGCCGCGCGCGGGCTTGGAGAACTGGACGTACCGGTCGGCGACGACGCTGGGCGCGATGACGACGACGTCGGTGTCGGCCGCGATCGGCGCGGAACCGTCGTAGGTCAGCGTCACCTCGACCTGCTCGCCGCGTGGGGTCACCGACTCGACCTGGCCGATCCGGACGCCGAGGAGCCGGACGTCGGAGCCGCTGTAGACCCCGACCGCGCGGGAGAAGAGCACGGTCGCGCGGTCGAGCCCGGTGCCGGAGAAGATCCACCACAGCGCGGCCACGACGACGAGCGCGAGCACGACGGCGGTGGCGACGAACCGGCTGAGCCGGACCTGGTTGCGGGTCGAGTTCACTTCGGGGCTCCCGTCTGCTTCGGCGGCACACACGGGTCGCGGTTTTCGGGGAGCAGGCCGCAGAGGTAGGTGTCGAGCCAGCGGCCGTTGCCGAGGGCGTTGTTCGCCAGCCGGAAGTACGGCCCGGCGGCGGCGAGGCTCTTGGCCAGGTTGTCGTTCTGCCGCGTCAGCAGGTCGGTCACGGTGTTCAGCTGGCTCAACGCCGGCTTCAACGCGTCGGTGTTGTCCTTGACCAGGCCGGAGAGCTGGGTGGCCAGCGCCTGCGCGCCGGTCAGCAGGTCGTGGATGGCCTGGCGGCGCCGGTCGAGCTCGCCCAGCAGCAGGTTGCCGTCGGAGAGCAGCTGCTCGAAGTCCTCGTTCGAGTTAGCCAGCGTCGTGGTGATCTTCTTGGCGTTGGCCAGCAGATCGGCGAGCTGGTCGTCGCGCGAGGACACCGTCTTCGACAGGGCGGACAGCCCGTCCAGCGCGGTGCGGACGTGGGCCGGGGCGTTCCGGAACGTGTCGCTGATCGCGGTGAAGCTGTCGGCGAGCTGCTCGGTGTTGATCGACCCGGCGGTGTTCGCGAGGCCGTTGAACGCCTCGGTGACGTCGTACGGCGTGACCGTCCGGCTCCGCGGGATCGCCTGGCCGGGGTCCTGCACGCCGTCGCCGGTCGGCTTGAGCGCGAGGAACTTGCGGCCCAGCAACGTCTTGATCCGGATCTCCACCGACGTCCGGTCGCCGACCCACGCGTCCTTCACGCGGAAGGTGACGAGCACGTGGTCGTCGGCCAGCTCGACGTCGCGGACCTCGCCGACCTTGATGCCGGCGACGCGGACCTCGTCGTCGGCCTGCAGCCCGGCCGCCTCGGAGAACTCCGCGTGGTAGGTGGTGCCGCCGCCGACGATCGGCAGGTTGTCGTAGTTGAACGTCACGGTCAGCAGCGCGGCCAGCACGACGCTCCCGGCGACGCCGAGGGCGAGCGGATTGCGTTCCTTGAAGGACTTCACGCGCCGCACCTCTCCGCCGTGACCGGCGTCCCGCGCGGGGGCGTGGTCTGCAGGGTGGCGCTGCACAGGTAGAAGTTCATCCACGAGCCGTAGGAGCTGATCCGGCCGAGCCCGTTCAGCTTCTCCGGCAGCGTGCTGAGCGTCTGCTCGAGACCGGGCAGGGTGTCCTTGTCCGCCAGGTTCTTCGTGACGCGGTCGAGCCCGGTGATGCTGTCCTTCAACGGGGTCCGCACGTCGCCGAGCAGGCCCGCGGTGGCCGTGGACAGGTCGCCGAGGCCGCCGATGGCGTCACCGATGACGGCCCGGTCCGAGGCCAGGCCGGAAACCAGCTCCCGCAGGGTCGAAATCAACGTCGTCAGCGCGGTTCCCTTGCTGTTCACCGTGCCGAGCACGTGGTTGAGGTTGGTGATCACCTCGCCGATGAGCTGGTCGCGGCTCGCGAGCGTCGAGGTCAGCGAGCCGGTGTGCGCGAGCAGCTCTTCGACCGTGCCGCCCTCGCCCTGCAGCACCTGCACGATCTCGCCGGAGAGCTGGTTGACGTCGGTGGGGGAGAGCGCCTGGAACAGCGGCTTGAAGCCGTTGAACAGGTCGGTCAGGTCGAGGGCGGGCGTGGTGCGGTTCAGCGGGATCTCCCCGCCGATCGGGAGCGTCCCCTGGCCGCCGGCACCGCGCTCGAGCGCGATGTAGCGCTGGCCGACCATGTTGCGGTACTTGATGACCGCGCCGACGTCGGCGGGCAGCTGCCGGCCTTCGTCGAGGGAGAACCGGATGTGCGCGAGGCTGTGGTCGGCGATCTCGAGCTCCTCGACCTGCCCGACGCGGACCCCGGAGATCCGGACGTCGTCGCCGACGTTCAGCGACGTCGCGTCGGTGAACGTGGCGCCGTAGAGGTCGGTCCGGCCGACGCCGGTGCCGGCGATGGAGATCGCCAGCAGCACGGTCGCGGCGGTGGTGACCAGGATGAAGATCAGGCTCTTGACCAGCGGGGCGGCGAACTTCCTCACTTGAGCGTCACCTCCGTGCCGCGGTAGAGCGGGCCGACCAGCACGCTGCTCCAGTCCGCGACGTCCTTGGTGGGCACGCCCAGCTGCGGCGCGAGCACGGTGGCGAGCAGCTCGCGTTCCTGCGGCGAGTTCGCGACGCCGAGGTCGTCGCGGGTGCCGACCAGCAGCGGGTGCTGGGGCGCGCCGGGCGCCACGGCGGCGGTGCCGGTCGTCGGCGCGACGCCGCTGGGGTAGCAGCGCGGACCGCCGCCGCTCGCCGGGACCGCCGGCTCGTCCTTGCCGGGCACGTACTTGCCGCGGGCTTGGGTGACGGTGATCGCGGCGTGCATGCCGGGCTGGTTCGTGCCCTTGCCGAGCGCTTCGTCGACCGGCCCGCGCAGGGCGTCCATCGCCTTGAGGGTGCACGGGAAGCTGGGGGAGTACTCGGCCGCGACCTCGAGGGCGGCGCGGCTGTCGGCCGACAGGGCGATGATGTTGTTCTTGTTGCGGCTCAAGAAGTTTTCGACCTCGCCCGCGGAGTCCGTCACCTGCTGGTACACGGTGGCGAGGTCGGCCGTCTTGTCGTGCACCGTGTTCAGCGTGACGGCGGAGTCGGTGAGCGCGTCCAGCAGATCGGGCGCGATGTCGCCGTAGAGCCGGGAGACGGACGCGAGGTCCTGGATGTCCTCGGTGAACTTCGGCAGCTGCGGGGTGAAGTCCTTCAGGTACGTGGCCGCGGTGGAGAGGGTCTGGCCGATCTGCTCGCCGCGGCCCTCCAGCGCCGTCGAAACCGCGGTCAGCGTGGTCGCCAGCTTCTGCGGCTGGACGGCCTTGAGCAACGGGAGGAGGTTGTCGAAGACGCGTTCCAGCTCGATCGCGTTGGCCGAGCGATCCTGCTCGATCGTGTCACCCGCGACCAGGTGGGAGTCCCTCGCGCCGTCCGGAATGGACAGCTGGACGTACCGCTCGCCGAACAGCGTCTTCGGCACGAGCAGCGCGGAGACGTTGCGCGGCAGCATGTCCACCTTGTCCGGCTCCAGCGCGAGCGCGATCTCGGCACCCTGCGGGGTCGCCCGGACGTCGCGGATCTCGCCGACGAGCACCCCGCGGGCCTTGACCTGGCCGCCCGCCGAGAGCTGGTTGCCGATCCGGCTCGCCTTCAGCGTCACCGGGACCGTGCTGACGAAGTCCTTGTCGTACACCTTGATCGAGAGCGTCACGAGCACGCCCATGACCACCAGGAACAGCACCCCGGCGGTGCGGACCCCGGCCTTGCGGCGGGTATCGCGTCTCATCCGGCCACCTGCACGGTGGTCGTCGCGCCCCAGATCGCCAGGCTCAGGAAGAAGTCGATGATGCTGATCGCGACGATCGCGGTGCGCACCGCGCGGCCGACCGCCACGCCGACGCCGGCCGGGCCGCCGCTCGCGCGGAAGCCGTAGTAACAGTGAGCCAGGACCACGACGACGCTGAACACCAGGACCTTCCCGAACGACCACAAGACGTCGCCGGGCGGCAGGAACAGCAGGAAGTAGTGGTCGTAGGTGCCCGCGGACTGGCCGAAGAACCACACGGTGATCTGCCGCGAGGCGAGGTAGCTCGACAGCAGGCCGATCGCGTAGAGCGGGATGACGGCGAGGAAACCGGCGATCACCCGCGTCGTCACCAGGTACGGGACGCTCGGGATGCCCATGACTTCCAGTGCGTCGATCTCCTCGGAGATCCGCATCGCGCCGAGCTGCGCGGTGAAGCCGCAGCCGACGGTGGCGCTCAGGGCGAGGCCGGACACCAGCGGGGCGATCTCGCGGGTGTTGAAGTAGGCGGAGACGAACCCGGCGAACGCCGACGTGCCGACCTGGTTGAGCGCGGAGTAGCCCTGCAGGCCGACGACCGTGCCGGTGGCGACGGTCATCCCGATCATCACGCCGATCGTGCCGCCGATGACGGCGAGCGCGCCGCTGCCGAAGCTGACCTCGGCCAGCAGGCGGACGACCTCGCGCAGGTAGCGGCGCAGTGCTCGCGGCGTCCAGGCGATCGCGCGGAGGAAGAACAGGATCTGGTCGCCGAGGGTGTCGAGGAACCCGAACCGGCGGTCGACGGCTTCGCGCACGCGCGCGGCCTTGGGGACTTCCGTGGTCGTCACGTTCAGCTCCCCTTGGGCGGCACGAGTTGCAGGTAGACGGTGGTGAGCACCAGGTTCAGCACGAACAGCAGCAGGAACGTGATGACCACGGACTGGTTGACGGCGTCGCCGACGCCCTTCGGGCCACCCTTGGGGTTCAGCCCCCGGTAGGCGGCGACCACGCCGGCGACGAAGCCGAAGATGACCGCCTTGATCTCGCTGATCCACAGGTCGGGCAGCTGCGCCAGCGCGGAGAAGCTGGCCAGGTACGCACCCGGCGTCCCGTGCTGCATGATCACGTTGAAGAAGTAGCCGCCGAGCACGCCGACGACGCTCACCATGCCGTTGAGGAAGACCGCGACGCCCATGGCGGCGAGCACCCGCGGCACGATCAGCCGCTGGACGGGCGAGACGCCGAGGACCTCCATGGCGTCGATCTCTTCCCGGATGGTGCGCGCGCCGAGGTCGGCGCACATCGCGCTGCCGCCGGCCCCGGCGATGAGCAGCGCGGTGACGATCGGGCTGGCCTGCTGGATGATCGCGAGCACGCTGGCCGCGCCGGTGAAGGACTGCGCGCCGATCTGCGTGGTCAGCGACCCGATGTGCAGCGCGATCACCGCGCCGAACGGGATGGAGACCAGCGCCGTCGGCAGGATCGAGACGCTCGCGATGAACCAGAACTGCTGGATCAGCTCACGCAGCTGGAACGGGCGGCGGAACGTCAGCCGGACGACGTCGAGGCCGAGCCCGTAGAGCCGTCCGGTCTGCCGCAGCGCGGCGGCCCCGGGGAACGACGTCGTCGTCGTCCGTTCGGCCATTCGTGTGCCTCCCCAGCGGTTTCGACGGCACGCCGAATACACCCGAGTCGAGCAAGGGGAATGGTCCGAACGGGGTAACAATTGTCGGCCATTCACGGTCTCGGGGCTCACCGTGCCGGTTCCTACTGGTCGGTACGTTAACCACGGCCTTGTTGGGAGACAAGAACTTGAGCAGGATCACGCGGTCACGGGCTGGTAACCGCGCATTTCTTGTCCGCGGCTGACAAACCGACCTGATCTTGTTGTCAAAGATGGGAAAAAAATCCCGTCCCGGATGTGAGAGGCGTTTACGAGCTGCGCACTCGCGTTCATTTCCGCTCGAGGCGACACCGCCGAACGGATGACACGCGTGATCGGGAGGCCGGCACGCGTGATCAGAGGGTCGACACGCCGCAGCAGGGTAGGCCGCGCCGTGTCGTCCGTCCAATCACGCGTGTCGACCCTTCGATCACGCGTGTCGACCTGCTGATCACGTCAGGACTTGAGGCCGGCCAGCAGCTCGTAGGAGCGGACGCGGTCCGCGTGGCCGTGGACCATGGTCGTGACCATCAGCTCGTTGGCGCCCGTGTCGGTCAGCAGCTGCTCGAGTCCCTTGTGGACCGTCTCCGGCGAGCCGACGATGCTCGAGCCGAAGCGCTCGGCCAGGAACGCGCGGTCCATCTCCGTGTACGGGTACTCGGCCGCCTCCTCCGGCGTCGGCAGCGCGATCGGGCGGCCGCGGCGCAGGCTCAGGAACGTCAGCCCCGACGGCCCGGCCAGGAACTGCGCGCGGTCGTCGGTCTCGGCGGCGACCACGGACACCCCGAGCATCACGTACGGCTCGTCGAGCACCCCCGGCCGGAAGTTCTCCCGGTAGAGCTGCACGGCCGGGATCGTGTTCTCCGCCGCGAAGTGGTGCGCGAAGGAGAACGGCAGCCCGAGCCGCCCGGCCAGCTGCGCGCTGAAGCCGCTCGAGCCCAGCAGCCACACCGGCGGCTGGTTGCCCTCGGCCACCACCGCGTTGACGCCGCGCGCCTCCGAGTGGGTGAAGTAGCCGATCAGCTCCTGCAGGTGCTCCGGGAAGTTCTCCGCGGACAGCCCGCCAGGGCCGCGCAACGCCAGCGCCGTCCGCTGGTCGGTGCCCGGCGCGCGGCCGATGCCGAGGTCGATGCGGCCCGGGTGGAACGCCTCCAGGGTGCCGAACTGCTCGGCGACCACCAGCGGCGCGTGGTTGGGCAGCATGATCCCGCCCGAGCCGACGCGGATGCGTTCGGTCGCGCCGGCGACGTGGCCGATCAGCACGGCCGTCGCCGAGCTGGCGATGCCGGGCATGTTGTGGTGCTCGGCCAGCCAGTAGCGGTGGTAGCCCAGCCGTTCCGCGGCGCGGGCGAGGTCCAAGGTGTTTCGCAGCGTCTCGCCGACGGTGTTCCCCTCGGAGACGGGGGACAGGTCGAGCACGGACAGCGGCACGTCAGGCAGTGAGCTCACAACCGGGGTCAACGCCCCGGTGCCGTCATTGCTTCCCGCAACGCCGCCGGATCGTCCCCGCTGAACGCGACCACGCCGTCCGGGCGCACGAAAAGCGCCTCCGCCGGGGCGTCCGGACACTCCGCCGTGACGATCTTCACGTCCGGGCCGGCGGCTTCCCGCAGGTCGGCGCGGTCGGCGAAGTCGAACAGCACCGGACGCGCCGCGCGCATGACCTCGGCCACGCGGGTGGCGCGGCCGCCGACGGTCAGCGGCAGGTCGGGGACGTACGGCAGCTCGTCGGCGTCCCGCAGCAGCCCGGCCAGGTGCCGCGTCGCTTCGGGAAGGGCCGCCAGCTCGCCGAAGAGCGTCCGCAGCGCGTCGCCGTCCTCGCCGGTGACGCGGTCGAGCAGGGCCTGGACGCGGGTCTGCGTCAACGTCCGCGCGGCGACCGGGTGCCGTTCCGCGTGGTAGCTGTCGAGCAGGCTTTCCGGCGCCGAACCGCGCACGACGGCGGCGAGCTTCCAGCCCAGGTTGACCGCGTCCAGCAGCCCGACGTTGAGCGAGGAGCCGCCGGCCGGGAAGACGTGCGCCGCGTCGCCCGCGAGGAAGACGTTCCCGGCGCGGTAGCGCTCGGCGAGCCGGGCCGAGCTGACCGTCCGCGACAGCCACAGCGGCTCCTCCAGCGGCAGGTCGGTGCCGAGCACGCGGCGCACGGCGTCGCGGAACTCGCCGAGCGTCGGCTCGCCCGCGGGCTCTGGTGCCACCTCCCGGACGCCGGCGATCACGACGCCCGGCGTCAGCGACGTCACCAGCACCCGGCCGCCGGGCCGGCGGTTCCAGCCCCGCACCAGGCCGGGCACCGTCGCGAAGAGGCCGGCGTCGGCGCGGAAGTGCCCGAGCCGCATCAGCTCGTCGTCGGTGGTGCCGGGGAAGCCGATCCCGGCCAGGTCTCGGACGCGGCTGTGCGTGCCGTCGCAGCCGACGACGTACCGCGCCTCCAGCCGGTACGAGCCGTCCGGGCCCCGGACCGTGTCGAGGTCCACCAGCTCGTGGCCGCGCCGGATCTCCGCACCGAGTTCGGTCGCGCGGGCGGCCAGCAGGGCTTCCATCCGCGGCTGCTGCAGCATGAGTCCGCGCATCGGTGAGTCCAGCCCGGCGAAGTTCAGCGGCACGGGTCCGAACGGGAATCCGGGGAACGGGCCGGCGAACGCGGCCTCGGCCCGGAAGCGGTCCAGCAGGCCCCGGTGGTCGAGCTGCTCGACGATCCGGCCGCCGAGCCCGTTCGCCCGTGGCCGTTCGTCCGGCGTGGCCCGCCGGTCCAGGACCGCCACTTCGGCTCCGCCGAGCCGCAGCTCCGCCGCCAGCATCAGGCCCACCGGGCCCGCACCGATCACCGCGACATCCATGACGTCCTCCTCATGTCAGTTTGGACTGACGAACTGATGTCAGGCTAGACTGACACACCATGGAAGCGGAAGAGCTTTCCGGGCGGATCTCGGAAACCGACCCCGCGGTCGCGCTGCGGGCGGTCGGCGCGCTGCATCGCCTCGCCGAGCAGGTCGAGGCGGCCGCCGTCGCGCACGCGAGGGAGCGGGGCTGGTCGTGGGAGCAGATCGGGGACGCGCTCGGCGTCGCCCGCCAGTCCGTGCACGCGAAGTACGGGACGTGAGGCCGTGGTGCTCGACCGGCTGATCGCGAAGAGCCCGTTCGCCGTCGTGGTGACGGCGGCCCTGGAGGAGTCCCGCCGCCGCGGCGACCGGCGCCTCGGCACCGAGCACCTGCTGCTCGGCCTCCTCCACGACCCGGACAGCGCGCGGGCCCTCGGCAAGAACGTCGAGGAGGCCCGCGCGGCCCTCGACCGCCTCGACCGCGCGGCCCTGGCGGCGCTCGGCATCGAAGTGGAAGGGCTGCGGCCGGCGCAGGTCCCGGTGAAGCGCGGACGCCTGACTCCGGGCGCGTTGACGTCGAACGCCCGCGCGGTCGTCAACGAGGCGATCCGCGGGAAGCCGCGGGAGCCCGCCGAACTGCTGCGGGCGCTGCTGAAGGTGACTCCGCCCGATCCGGCCGCCGACCTGCTCGCGGAGCTCGGTGTCGACGCCGGAGCCGTCCACCGGCGGCTGGTTTCGCCGAACGAACAGTGACGCGGCGCGGCACCCGATACGGTTGGGGACAAACCGGCGGACAAAGGGAGGACGGGTGCCGCGTCCGGAGCGACCCTTGGATCCCGGCGACGATCCGCTGACCGAATTCGCCGCCGATCTCCGGCGATTGCGGGAGAGTGCCGGGAATCCGACGTACCGCGAGCTCGGCCGGCGCGCGCACTACTCGGCCGGGACGCTTTCGGAGGCTGCCGGCGGGCGGAAACTCCCCAGCCTGGCGGTCACTTCGGCCTACGTCCGGGCCTGCGGCGGAGTGCCCGGTGAATGGGAAGAGCGCTGGCACGCCGTCGCCGGAAGTGCGAGCCGCGAGGGTGACGATTCACCACCCGAGCCGGAAAGCGGGGAAAAGCCGCCGTATGTCGGCCTGGGTGCATTCGGGCCCGCCGACGCGAGCCGATTCTTCGGCCGGGAACGACTGGTCGAAAAGCTCGTCGGCCGGCTTTCGAGACAACGTTTTCTCGCCGTCCTCGGCGCGTCCGGTTCGGGGAAGTCCTCGCTGCTGCGCGCCGGCCTGCTGCCGTCGGTGAAGGACCCGGTCGTGCTGCTCACCCCGGGCGCCCGGCCGCTGCAGGAGTGCGCCGTCAAGTTCGCCGCCGCGCTCGGCCTCGCGCCCGGCGCGCTGCTCGACGACTTCGCCGCGCACCCGCGCAACCTCGGCCTCGCGGCCCGCCAGCTCGCCGATGTCGACGACACCGACGTCGTCGTGGTCGTGGACCAGTTCGAAGAGGTCTTCACCCTGTGCCAGGACGACCAGGAACGCACGCGGTTCCTCGGTGCGCTCGTCACCGCGACCACCGAGCCCGGCAGCCGGACCCGGGTCGTCCTCGGCATCCGCACCGACTTCTACACGCACTGCGCGCAGCACGCGGACCTCGCCGAGGCCATGCAGGACGCCCAGGTCCTCGTCGGCCCGATGACCACCGAGGAGCTCCGGCAGGCGATCTCGCGGCCCGCGGTCGACGCCGGGTACCGCGTCGAGAACGCCTTGGTCTCGCGGCTCGTCGCGGACGCCACCGGCCGGCCCGGCGTGCTGCCGCTGCTCTCGCACGCGCTCCTCGAGACGTGGCGGCGGCGCCGCGGCACCACGCTCACCCTGGCCGGGTACGAGTCCACCGGCGGCATCGAGCGGTCGGTCGCGCAGACGTCGGAAGGCACCTTCGCGACGCTCTCGGCGCGCCAGCAGCGGCTGGCGCGGCAGATCTTCCTCCGGATGACCGCGCTCGGCGAAGGCACCGAAGACACCAAGCGCCGGATCAGCCGGGCCGAGCTCGACACCGACGACGAGGACACCGCCGTCGTGCTCGGCGAGCTGGCGGCGGCGCGCCTGGTCACCCTGGACGACACCGGTATCGAGATCACCCACGAGGCCCTCATCCGCGGCTGGCCGCGGCTGCGCGAGTGGCTCACCCAGGACCGCGAAGGCCTGCGCGTGCACCGGCAGCTCACCGAGGCGACGGACGCGTGGGAGTCGGTCGAGGAGGACCCCGGCTGGCTCTACCGCGGCACCCGGCTGGCCATCGCGCGGGAGTGGGCGGCGCGCCAGGACACCGCGCTTTCCCAGCGGGAACGGCGTTTCCTCGATGCCAGCCTCGCCGTCGAGCACGCGGAGCAGGAGCGCGACCGCCGTCGCACGCGGCGGCTGCGGCAGCTCGTCGCGCTGCTCGCCGTGCTGCTGGTCGTCGCCGTCGCGGCCACCGCGTATGCCGTGCGCGCCGAGAACACGGCCACCGACCAGCGCAACAGCGCGCTCGCCCAGAAGGTCGCGGGCCAGGCCCTGGCCATGCGCGCCACCAACCCCGCGCTGGCCGCGCAGCTCGCGCTCGCCGCGTACCGCCTCGATCCGAGCGCCGACGCGCGCAGCAGCGTGCTCGGCATGTTCGCGACGCCGTACTCGACCCGCGTCACCGGGCACACCGGCCGGGTCAACACCGTCGCCCTCCGCCCGGACGGGCAGGTCCTCGCGACGGCGAGCTGGGACGGCACGGCGCGCCTGTGGGACGTCCACGACCCGCACCACCCGGTGCCGCTGGGCGTCCTCGCCGGGCACACCGGCAACGTCAACAACGTCGCCTTCAGCGCCGACGGCCGGACCGTCGCGACCGCCGGGTTCGACGGCACCGTCCGGGTCTGGGACGTCGGCGACCCCGCCCGGCCGGGGCCCGGGGTGACCATCGAACAGCACGAAAACAAGGCGTACGCGGTCGCGTTCAGCCCGGTGGGGCCGCTGCTGGCGACCGGCGACGGCGCCGGCACGCTCCGGCTGTACGACACCACCGACCCGGCGCACGCGCGGCCGGTGGGGGAGCTGACCGGGCACACGTCGTACGTCAACAACGTCGCTTTCAGTCCCGACGGGCGGCTGCTCGCGTCCGCGTCGGCCGACAAGACCGCGCGCGTCTGGGACGTCGCCTCGCGGCGTCCACTGGGTGTCGCGACCGGGCACACCGACGTCGTCCACTCGGTCGCCTTCGGCCGCGACGGGCGGACGCTCGCCACCGCGAGCGCCGACGAGACCGCGCGCCTGTGGGACGTCACCGACCCTGCGATGCCTCGGCAGCTGTCGTCGCTCGGCGCGCACAAGGCGATCGTGCGGTCGGTCGCGTTCGCCCCCGACGGGCACACCCTGGCCACCACCGGTTTCGACCGCACGGCGCGGTTGTGGGACGTCGCCGACCCGCGGCAGCCGCGCGAGGTGTCGGCGCTGCCCGGGCACACCGGCGCGATCGGCTCCGCGGTGTTCACCCGCGACGGCCGCAGCCTCGCCACCGCCAGCGACGACCAGACCGCCCGGCTCTGGGACCTGCCCGGCCCGGCGATCCCGGCCCACACGGCACAGGCGTGCCACGCCGCGTTCGGCGGCGGGGTGCTCGCCACCGGCGGCTACGACAAGGCGGTGCGGCTGCACGACTTCGCCGACCCGGCCGCGCCGCGGACCGTCGCCACCATCGGCGGCTTCGGCAACGCGGTCTGCGGCGTCGCGATCAGCCCGGACGGCCGGACGCTGGCCACCGGCAGCTGGGACCACACGATGACGCTGCGGGACATCACCGATCCGGCCCACCCCGGGCCGCCGGTGGTGTTCTCGCGCCCGCACGACGACATCGACGCCGTCGCGTTCAGTCCGGACGGCCGGGTGCTCGCCACCGCGGGCGAGGGCCACACGGCCCGGCTCTGGGACCTCGCCGACCGCCTGCACCCGGTGGAGATCGCCACGCTGACGGGCCACGACGACGACGTCCACACACTCGCCTTCAGCCCGGACGGCCGGACGCTGGCGACCGCGGGCTGGGACCACACCGCGCGGCTGTGGGACGTCTCGGCGCCCCGGACCCCGCGGCCGCTCTCGAAGCTCGAAGGGCACACCGACACGATCTTCTCGGTCGCGTTCAGCCCCGACGGCCGGACGCTGGCGACGGCAGGCGCCGACCGCATGATCCGCCTGTGGGACGTCGCCGACCCCGCCGCCGCGCACGTGTCGGCGGTCCTCGCCGGGCACGCCGACATCGTCATGTCGGTGTCCTTCAGCGGCGACGGGCAGGTGCTGGCGTCCGGCAGCTACGACCGCACGGTCCGGCTGTGGGACCTCGCCCGGCGCGAGCCGTACGCGGTGCTGCCCGAAGAGGACGACCGGGTCTACGCCGTGCAGTACGCCCCGGACGGCCATACGCTGGTGGCGACCGTCGCGGACGGCACGGTCCGGTTCGCCGAGACCGACCCCGGCCGCGCGGCGGCGAAGATCTGCGCGGTCGCGGCGCCCCGGATCACGGCGGCGGAGTGGTCGGCGAACCTGCCGGGCATCGACTACGGCCCGCCCTGCCCCTGACGAGTTGTTCGGTGTTGTTGTTCGGTGCCGGCACGCGGACACCGAACAACGATTGTCCAGTAGACATGCCCTCGGACGCGTTCCGTCCGAGAGACGTTTTTTCACCGGGGGTCTGAAGGGCTCCTTCAAGGGCACGGGAACCCGCCTCCCGCCCCTCGAAGGAGCCCTTCAGCGTCACTGCTCCCGGGTCCAGGCGAGCGTCGCGGCCATTTCGCCGAACCGCCAGCCCGCCGGGGTGCGCGTCGCGGTGCAGGCCACGCGCAGGCCGCTGCTCCGGTGCGGCGGTTCGCCGTCGCGCCAGAAGTGCACGAGCTGGCCGGCCCGGGCCTTCGCGTGGTCGCCGTCGACCTCCACCAGCACGTCCCCGTGCACGTGCTGGGTGCGGATTCCCGCGACCTCGCTGCTCTTCAGGAAGGCGATCACCTCGTCGAGGCCGCGCAGGTCCGCGCGCGGCGAGTGCACCACGGCGTCGGGGCTGTAGACCTCGCCGGCGTCGTCGTGGCGGCATTCGTCCAGCAGGTTCGCCAGGCGGGCGAAGAGGTCGGCGATCTCGAGGCGGTCTTCGGCGGACATCCGGGCTCCTTGTGTTGGTGAGACCAACACTACCGCTAGAGTGTTGGTCTCACCAACACAATGGGAGTGGCCCGGCATGGACGAGATCCCGGAGCGCCTGACGGCGAAGCCGAGCTGGCTGATCACGCAGCTGGCCGTGCACGTCCGCCGGCTGGTGTCCGACGGCTTCGCCGCCGCGGGAGCGCGCGGGTACCACTACCGGATCCTGGCCGCGCTCCACGAGTCCGGGCCGGCGAGCCAGGCCGAGCTGGGCCGCCGGTGCCGCGTCGACCGCAGCGACGTCGTGGCGGCGGTGGGGCAGCTCGTGGAGCTGGGCCAGGTCGACCGCACACCGGACCCGGACCACGGGCGCCGCAACCGCGTGACGCTCACCGAAGCCGGCCTTCGTCAGCTGCGGCGCATGGACGAGGTCCTCGACCAGGTCCAGGCCGACCTGCTCGCCCCGCTCCCGGAGGAGGACCGGCGGACGCTGGCCCGCCTGCTCAAGCAGGTCCTGGCCCACCACGAGTAGCCGACCCGCCGGGTACGCGAGCCGACCCTCCGGGTCAGCCCGCCGGGATCCAGTCCGGGTTCGAGGCCAGCACGATCAGCTGCTGCGTCGCCCGGGTCAGCGCGACGTACAGCACCCGCCGTCCGGTCGTCGACTCGGTGATCAGGTCGTTCGGCTCCACGAGCACCACCGCGTCGTACTCCAGGCCCTTCGAATCCAGGCTGCCGACGACCTTGAGCCGCTCGTCCGCCTGTCCCGACACCCAGCCCGAGACCTCCGGCACCCGGTCCATCGCCGTGATGACGCCGACCGTGCCCTCGACCGCGCCCAGCAGCTCCTTCACCGCCGCCTGCGTCGCCGAGGCCAGGCTCGCCGCCTCCACCGGGCGGACCTCCGGCTCGACGCCCGTCTTGCGCACCGCCACCGGCAGCTCGCCCGACTCCGCGTGCCCGGCCACCACCTTGGCCGCCAGGTCGAAGATCTCCGCCGAGTTCCGGTAGTTCGTCCGCAGCGTGAACCGCCGCCGCGCCGTCTTCACGCCGAACGCCTGGTCGCGCGCCTGGGCCGCCTCCGCCGGGTCCGGCCACGAGCTCTGCACCGGGTCGCCGACGACCGTCCAGCTCGCGTACTTCCCGCGCCGGCCGACCATCCGCCACTGCATCGGCGACAGGTCCTGGGACTCGTCGACGACCACGTGCGAGTACTCGTCGTAGTGCTCGGGCCGGGTCGGGGCGCCGCCGGACCGCTGCGGCTCCACCTCGATCATCTGACGGCGCTTGCGCTTCGGCGGCGGCCCGATCAGCACGCGCAGCTCGTCGAGCAGCGCCACGTCGGCGATCGACCAGCCCCGCGACCGGTCCGCGAGGTCCGCCGCCAGCAGCGAGATCTCCTGCCGGTTCAGCACGCCCTTCGCGACCGACGCCAGCCGCTTCTCCTCGCCCAGCCACTTCAGGATCTGCGCCGGGTAGAGCACCGGCCACCACACCACCAGGAACCGGTGGAAGTCGATCCGCTCGCCCAGGTCGGTGATCATCTCCGCCCGGTCGAACGGCTTGTGGTCGGCCTTCGCGTACTCCTCGGCCTTCGCCGCCAGGGTGTCGAGCAGCAGCTCCGCCGCCCGGATCCGCGACCGGTTCGGCGGCGCGCCCTGCGTGTGGGCCTTGCGGCGCACCTTCTCGAGCTCCCGCGCGTTCAGCCGGAGGACCTCGCCGCGGTAGACGATCCGCATCTCCTCGGGCGCCTCCGGCGGGGTGTCCCGCAGCGCCCGCAGCAGGATCTTGCGCATCCGCAGCGACCCCTTGATCGCGGCGAGCGGCGCCGCGTCCTGCCGCGTCGCGTCCAGGCCGTCGAGGACTTCGCCGAGCGCGCGCAGTTCGACGTTCGTCTCGCCCATCGAGGGGAGGACGCGAGAGATGTAGCTGGTGAACACCCCGGACGGCCCGATCACGAGCACGCCGGCCCCGCCGAGCTGACGGCGGTAGCGGTAGAGCAGGTAGGCCGCGCGGTGCAGCGCGACCGCGGTCTTGCCGGTGCCCGGGCCGCCGGTGATCTCGGTGACGCCGCGCCACGGCGCCCGGATGACCTCGTCCTGCTCCTTCTGGATGGTCGCGACGATGTCGCGCATCTTCTCGCCGCGCGAGCGTCCCAGCGCGGCCATCAGCGCGCCTTCGCCGACGATCTGCATGTCCTCGGGCACGGCGTCGGCGATCAGGACGTCGTCGTCGACGTCGAGGACGTTCTGGCCGGAGCAGCGGATCACGCGCCGCCGCACGACGTCCATCGGTTCCTCGGCCGTGGCCTGGTAGAACGCGGCCGCGGCCGGCGCGCGCCAGTCCGTCACGAGGTTGTCGAACTCCGCGTCGCGGATGCCGAGCCTGCCGACGTAGGTGCGTTCGCCCTCACGGTCGTCGAGCCGGCCGAACACGAGCCCCTCGTACTCGGCGTCGAGCGTCTGGAGCGTCTGGTTCGCGTGGTAGACCATCATGTCGCGCTCGAACAGCATCGACGCCTGCTCGAAGATCGCCTCGCGCTGCGCGCCCTGGCCGATCTCGTAGCCCTTGGTGCGCATCGCTTCCGCTTGGGCACGCAGTTCGTCCAGACGGGTGTACACGCGATCGACGTGGGCTTGTTCGATGGCGATCTCGGCCCGTCTGACCCGAGGTTCCGACACGCATGGCTCCTTGACAGCTCTGGATCGCCTCCGAGGGCGAAGAACGACTCTACGCGTTGGGTCCGGCGGGTACACCCGTGTCCCGGTCATCCGCGCTCCGTGTCCTCCCCTCACAATCGGGGGGTGACCAGGATCGTGGCCGGGACGGCGGGCGGGCGGCGGCTGAAGGTGCCGCCGAAGGGCACCCGGCCGACGTCCGAACGCGTGCGGGAGGCCCTGTTCAACGCACTGGAGACGGCGGGCGAGCTGGACGGCGCCCACGTCCTCGACCTCTACGCCGGCTCCGGCGCCCTCGGCCTCGAAGCGCTGTCCCGCGGCGCGGCGGACGCGCTGTTCGTGGAGTCCGACCGGCGCGCGGTGGACGTCCTGCGCGGCAACGTCGCGGCGCTGGGCCTGGGCGGCACGGTCCGCGCCGGGCAGGTCGAGGCGGTGGTCGCGGCCCCCGCGCCCCGGCCGTACGACCTGGTGCTGGCCGACCCGCCCTACGCCGTGGACGCGGCCGCGCTCGGCAAGGTGCTGGCTTCGCTGGCGGCGGGCGGCTGGCTGGGGGAGAGCGCGCTGGTCGTGGTCGAGCGCGCGGCCCGCGACGGCGAGCCGGACTGGCCGGCGGGCTTCGAGCCCTCGCGCGCGAAGAAGTACGGCGACACGGCGGTCTTCTGGGCGGAGTACTCGGCTGTGGCGTGAGCCACGTGCGGCAGAGCGGGCGCCGCGACCTGCGGCACGGTAGCGTCCGCGCCATGCGGCGTGCGGTCTGTCCCGGTTCCTACGATCCGGCCACCAACGGGCACCTCGACATCATCGAGCGGGCGAGCGGGCTGTTCGACGAGGTCGTCGTCGCGGTGGGGGTGAACAAGAGCAAGAAGGGCCTCTTCGAGATCGAAGAGCGCCTGGAGATGCTGCGCGAGATCACCTCGAAGCTGCCCAACATCCGCGTCGACTCGTGGGAAGGCCTGCTCGTCGACTACTGCCGCGAGAACGACATCGCGGCGATCGCCAAGGGCCTGCGCTCGGTCAGCGACTTCGACTACGAGCTGCAGATGGCGCAGATGAACCGCGAGCTGACCGGCGTCGAGACGCTGCTGATGGCGAACAACCCGGCGTACGGGTTCGTGTCCAGCTCGCTGGTCAAGGAGGTCGCGGCGCTCGGCGGCGACATCGAGCACCTGGTCCCGCCGGTGGTCTACGAGCGCCTCTCGGAGAAGTTCCCCAAGCTCGGCGCCTGATCATCCACAAGAGACTCCGCGCAACCCGGGACGTCCGGTTCCCGTCGTTCGGCCCCCTACGTTCGTCGGGACTTCCGCCGCGCACGGCCGGAGTTCACGTTCCTGTCTTCTGACGATCATCCGATCGGGTTACGGTCCGAAAATGACCAACTACCGATCACGCCTGGTCGCGGTCTTGTTCGCGCTCCTGGCCACGCTGTCCATGGGGGTCACCGCCGCCGAAGCGGTGACGGCATCACCGGCATCACCGGCATCACCGGCCGTCGCCGCCCAGAACGCGTGCGGGAACCTCTCCGGGTTCTCCCACACGACGCTCTCGGCCCTGCCCGCCGAGGCGACGACGACGTACAACCTGATCCAGAAGGGCGGCCCCTTCCCGTACCCGCAGAACGACGGCGTCGTCTTCGACAACCGGGAAGGCATCCTCCCGGCCTGCGCGTCGGGCTACTACCACGAGTACACGGTGCCGACGCCCGGCTCGAGCAACCGCGGCACGCGCCGCATCGTGACCGGCTCGGGCGGCGAGTACTTCTACACCGGCGACCACTACGCGACCTTCAAGGTCATCGACATCAGCGGCGGCGGCACGACGCACGCCTGCGGCGACCTGTCCGGCCTCACGAAGATCGGCTACTCCCAGCTCTCGGCGGCGGCCCGCACGGTGGTCGACAACGTCCGCGGCGGGGCGACCAGCAGCACGACCTACGAGAACCGCGAAGGCGTGCTCCCGGCCTGCGCGTCGGGCTACTACAAGCTCTTCAACGTCGGTACGAACGACCGCGTGATCTCCGGCAAGGCGGGCGAGCTGGCCTACACGCCCGACCACTACGTCACCTTCAAGCGGATCGACCTGAATTCCTGACCCGCGTGCAACGCGCCGCGCCTCCCCGTCCGTGAGTACCGGGGGAACATCGGACGAGGAGGCGCGATGCGGTCTGGGGACGAGGCGGCGTTCCGGGAGTTCGCCAGGGAACGGGCGCTGCCGCTGCGGCGGACGGCGTTCCTCCTGTGCGGCGACTGGCACTTGGCCGAGGACCTGGTCCAGGTCGCGCTCATCAAGCTCCACCGGGTCTGGCCGAAGGTCACCCGGACGGGGCCCGTCGACAACTACGCGAGACAGGTCCTGCTCCGCTGCTGGCTCGACGAGCGGCGGCGACCCTGGCGGCGCAACGAGCGTCGCGACGGTGTCGTCCCCGACGAGCCGCGGTCCGGCCCGGCCGACGCCGGGATCGGCGACGACCTGCTCCGCGCCCTCGCCGAGGTTCCGCCGAAGCAGCGCGCCGCCGTCGTGCTCCGTTACTGCGCCGACCTCCCGGTCGCCGACGTCGCGAAGGCACTGCGCTGCTCCGAAGGAACCGTCCGGAGCCAGGCCGCGCGCGGACTCGAAGCGCTGCGCGCGGCCTTGACGCGGCTGGAAGACCCGGCCGCGGAGAGGAGCGCGTGATGACCGACCTGGAGACCAGGCTGCGCGAGGTGGTGCTCGCCGAGCCACCCCTGGGGTTCGACCCCGACGACGTCGTGACGAAGGCGGCGAAGCGGCAGCGCAACCGCCGCGCGACCGTGGCGACCGTGGTCGTGACGCTGGGGATCGCCGGCGCCGCGGTCGTGGCTCTGCGGCCGTCGCCACCCCCGCTCGCGCCCCCGGCGGCGACGTACCTGCCGCCGGTGATCATCGTGAAGCCGCCGCAGCAGCCGCAGACGCCACTCGAACAGCGGAACATGGCCCACCTGAAGGAAGTGCTGCCCGGCGTGATCCCCGGTGCGCGCAAGATCATCATCGACAGCTTCTACAGCATGGGTGGCGAGCTGCACGCCGACGAGATGAGCACCGGCATCTCCTTCGTCGATCACGACGGGAAGGGGCACTCCTTCAACCTCGCGATCCTGGGAAAGCTCACGGTGGCGCGGAACACGCGGCCGGTGTCGGAGGCGTGCCCGCCGGGCGGGCGGATGCGCTGCGACAAGATCCCCCAGCCGGACGGCAGCACGGTCGTGATCTCGGAACTCTCCGAAGGAGGACTGCCCGGCGGGCCGCCGTCCACCGTGGTGGCCGGGCGCGCCGCCGCCCACTACCGCGTCGACGGGACCTCCGTCGACGTCAGCGACCTGGGACGGGTTCCCCCGATGACGGCGGCCGAGCTGGGTATCCCGGCCGCGCCGATCGACGCACCGGCCGGGGAGGGCCTGACGCTCGACGACCGGCAGCTGATCGCCCTCGTCACCGATCCGGGCTTCGCCGCCCAGTAGGGGGACCCCGTCGCTGGGCGTGGCCTGGGGGGACACGCCCGGTGCCGGTGGCGTTCACCGGTTCCGCGGGAAAAACGGGCAGACTGATCTCAGCGACAGGGGATTGGAGTTGCCGTGTACCGGGTTTTCGAGGCGCTCGACGAGCTCGTCACCATCGTCGAGGAGGCGCGCGGCGTTCCGATGACGTCCAGCTGCGTGGTGCCCCGCGGCGACGTGCTCGAGCTCCTCGACGACGTCCGCGACGCACTGCCGGCGGAGGTCGACGACGCGCAGGACGTGCTCGACAAGCGCGACGACCTGATCCACGCCGCCCGCAAGGAGGCGGGGGAGGCGGTCGCCGGCGCGAACGCCGAAGCCGAGCGTGCGATCGCCGACGCCACCGACGAGGCCGAGCGCATCCTGGCCGACGCGCGCGCCCGTGCCGAGCAGATGCTCGCCGACGCGCACGACCAGGCCGACCGCACGGTCGCGGCGGGCCAGGCCGAATACCAGAACCTCACCGACCGGTCCCGCGCCGAGTCCGAGCGCATGATCCAGGCCGGCCGCGACGCCTACGACCGGGCCATCGAGGACGGCCGGGCCGAGCAGGGCCGCCTGGTCGCGCAGACGGAGGTCGTCCAGGCCGCCCACGCCGAGTCGGCGCGCATCGTCGACGAAGCGCACGCGGAGGCCGACCGCCAGCGCGGCGACTGCGACGCCTACGTCGACGGGAAGCTCGCGGAGTTCTCGGAGCTGCTGGCGACGACGTTGCGGACCGTCGACTCGGGCCGCAACCACCTGCGGTCCCCGGCGAACCTGCCCAACAGCGGCGGCCGCCCGACGCTCTACGACTATCAGGTGTGACCAGCCTCCCATCGGCCGGATGACGTGCGTGGGTGCCAGCTCGAATGGACTGGCGACCAGTGCGTACTCTGGTCTGGATGTCCGAGAACAAGACCCCCCAGCTCGACGACCGCAGCCCCTGGGTGATCGACACCCGTGAGCTCGGCCGTCACGCCGGCCTGAGCCGCGCCGTCCAGCGCAGCGTGCCGGTGGAGACGCCGCTCGGCGTCCCCGATGTCATCACCATCGACGCGGGCTCCGAGCTCAAGCTCGACCTGCTGCTCGAGTCCGTCGTGGAGGGCGTCCTGGTCAGCGGCACCGCCACGGCGACCGCGAAGGGCACCTGCGCGCGCTGCCTCGACCCGCTGACCGAGGAGATCGAGGTCGAGGTCCAGGAGCTGTTCGCCTACCCGGGCTCGGCCACCGAGGAGACCACCGACGAGGACGAGATCCCCCGGCTGATCGACGACCGGATCGACCTCGAGCCCATCGTGCGCGACGCCGTCGTGCTCGCCCTGCCGCTGGCGCCGCTGTGCACCGAGGACTGCGCCGGGCTCTGCATCGAGTGCGGCGTCAAGTGGGCCGATCTCGAGCCCGGACACGGGCATGAGAAGATAGACCCTCGGTGGGCCGCACTGGTCGAGCGCTTCGACGAGAATGCGGGCGAGAAGCCTGCGCCGGGTCCCGCTGAGCAAGCCTGACGAGCGACCCAGCTCGTTGCGGAGGAAGTTCGCTCGCACCGCGAGCAGACCGTCTTAAGGAGATCTACTCGTGGCCGTCCCGAAGCGGAAGATGTCGCGATCCAACACGCGCTCCCGCCGCAGCCAGTGGAAGGCGGCTCCGGTGCAGCTGGTGCCCTGCTCCAACCGCGCCTGCAAGCAGCCGAAGCTCCAGCACATCGCGTGCCCGTCGTGCGGCCAGCACAACGGTCGCCAGGTCGTCGAGCCCGCCTGATCGGGTAGCCGACATGGGGGGCAAGACGCCCGGGGGACCACCAGCCGATCCGGCGCCGTTGCTCGAAGCGCTCGGGGTCACACTCGACCCCGAGCTGCTCGGGCTGTCGCTGACCCACCGTTCGTACGCGTACGAAAACGGGGGCCTGCCGCCGAACGAGCGGCTGGAGTTCCTCGGTGACGCCGTGCTCGGCCTGGTCGTCACCGATCACCTGTACAACACGCATCCCGACCTGCCCGAGGGCCAGCTCGCGAAGCTCCGCGCCAGCGTCGTCAACATGCACGCACTGGCGCGGGTCGCGCGCGGGCTCGGCGAGGGCGGGCTCGGGGCGCACCTGCTGCTGGGCAAGGGCGAAGAGCTCACCGGCGGCCGGGACAAGGCGAGCATCCTCGCCGACGGCCTGGAAGCGGTCATCGGTGCCGTCTACCTCGAGCACGGCATCGAGATCGCGCGCAAGCTCGTGCACCACCTCTTCGACGGCCTGCTCGCCGAAGCTCCGCTGCGCGGTGCCGGGCTGGACTGGAAGACGAGCCTGCAGGAGCTGACCGCGTCGGCCGGCCTCGGCGTGCCCGAGTACAAGGTCGAGGACACCGGTCCGGACCACCGCAAGGAGTTCACGGCCACCGTCCTCGTCGCCGGCCGCCCGCTGGGCAACGGCAACGGGTCGACGAAGAAGGAAGCCGAGCAGAAGGCCGCCGAGACGGCCTGGCGCTCGCTGTCGGCCGAACTCGAAGCCGAGAAGAAGGACGACTCGGAGTCCTGATCACCGGGAACTCCGTTTGACGCTTCCGCCTGCCCCTCAGTAGCGTGATGATCATCCGCCGCGCTCGTACTCACTGAGAGGTCTGGCGGATGCGTCTGTTCTTGGTTCCCCTGATCGTGGCGGCGTTCGTCGTCGTTCCCGGACCGTCCGCGTCGGCGGCGCAGGTGCGCGTCACCTCGCTGCCGGCGCTGCAGTCCGCGCTGGACAAGGCGAACCCGGGCGACACGATCGTCCTGGCCGACGGCTCGTATCCGGCGGGCTCGACGCTCTCGATCAAGCGGTCCGGCACGGATGCCGCGCCCGTGACCGTCGCCGCCGAGCACACCGGCAAGGCCACGATCACCGGCTCGAAGACGTTCGCCTTCGCGAGCGGCGTCTCGAACGTGGTCTTGCGGGGGTTCAAGTTCCGCAATGGCGCGTCCCTGAGCATCCCCGCCGGCGCTTCGCACAACCGCCTGACGCGCAACGACTTCCAGCTCACCGGCGACGGGAACTGGGTGACGGTCAGCGGTGACGACACGGTCGTCGACCGCAACGTCTTCCAGAACCGCACCAGCCAGGGTGTGTTCCTGCAGATCCTCGGGCCGTCCGGGGCCATGGCGAAGCGCGTCCACGTGCACCACAATTACTTCTTCAACCACCAGTTCGCCGGTTCCAACGGCGGCGAGTCGATCCGGCTCGGGCTGAGCGACCGCCAGTCGTACTCCGCGAACGCGCTGATCGAGAACAACCTCTTCGAGAAGGCCGACGGCGACAGCGAGGCGATCTCGGTCAAGTCGTCCGACAACGTGGTGCGGTACAACACGATCCGCGACAGCAAGGGCTACATCGTGCTGCGGCACGGCAACCGCAGCGTCGTCGAGGGGAACGTCCTGTTCGGGTCGGGCATCCGGTTCCACGGCAACGACCACAAGATCGTCGACAATTACGTCGCGAACTCCGGCGACCGCGCGATCGTGTTCGGGTCCGGCGACGAGGCTGACAGCGGTCCGACGAGCAAGCTCCATGATCGACCCGATCGGGTGACGGTCGCCTACAACACGGTGCTGGGTTCGAAGAGCGTCATCGACGGCGACGGCGGCGACTTCAAGCCGAAGGACTGCGTGGTCGCGGACAACATCGTGCAGGGGACGTCCGGCCCGCTCGTGACGCTGCCCAGCGGGTCGACGGTGAAGTACGAAGGCAACATCACCTTCGGCGGCTCGGCGGGGATCCCGTCCCGTTCGGTGGATCCGAAGCTGGTCAAGGACGCTGCCGGGCTGTACCGGCTGGCGGCGGGGAGCCCGGCGATCGACGCGGGCGTGGGTTCGTACCCGTTCGCCGCGAAGGACTTCGACCTGCAGTCCCGTTCGGGTGCTTTCGACGTCGGCGCGGACGAGTACGCCGCCTCCGGCGCGACGCGGGTCCCGCTGACGAAGGCCGACGTCGGACCTACCGCTCCTTAAATTGTCGTACCTCCCGGGCACAATGAACGCATGCCCGAACTCCCCGAGGTCGAAGTCGTCCGCCTGGGCCTCCAGACGCACGTCGCGGGCCGGACCATCCGCGAGGCGGAGGTCCTGCACCCCCGCGCCATCCGCCGGCACGCGCTGGGCGCGGAGGACTTCGCGAAGCGGCTGGCCGGCAGCCGCGTCGAGGCGGCGCGGCGCCGCGGCAAGTACCTGTGGCTGGAGCTGTCCGACAAGGAGGCGCTGCTGGCCCACCTCGGGATGAGCGGGCAGATGCTCGTCCAGCCCGAGGAGGCACCGGACGAGAAGCACCTGCGGGTGCGGCTGCGCTTCGACGACGACGGGCCGGAGCTGCGGTTCGTCGACCAGCGGACGTTCGGCGGCCTGGCGCTCGACGACCTCAACGAGGTGCTGCTCCCGGACACGATCGCGCACATCGCCCGCGACCCGATGGACCCGGCGTTCGACCTCGACGCGGCGGTGCGCGCGCTGCGGTCGCGGCGCACCGAGGTCAAGCGGGCGCTGCTGGACCAGACGCTGGTTTCGGGCATCGGCAACATCTACGCGGACGAAGCGCTGTGGCGTGCTCGCCTGCACTGGTCCCGGCCGACCGAAAAGCTGACCTTGGCGAAGGGGCGTGAGCTGCTGACGGCGGCGTCCGACGTGATGAACGCGGCGCTGGGCGCGGGCGGGACGTCGTTCGACGCGCTGTACGTGAACATCAACGGGCAGTCGGGGTACTTCGACCGGTCACTGGACGCGTACGGCCAGGAGGGGCTGCCGTGCCACCGGTGCGGGACGGCGATCCGGCGGGAGCCGTTCATGAACCGGTCGTCGTTCTCCTGTCCCCGCTGTCAGCCGCGGCCGAGAGCGAACTCGCGTTGATAAATGGTGTTCAGCTTTCAGCTAGGATGAATGTGCCTGGTAGCTGAGGGAGTGCATCGTGGTCAAGGAGCCCGGCAAGTCGACGCTGGCCGACAAGATCGACCGGCTGTTCCACGTGGTCCGCAGGCCCGATCGGGAGCCGTACAGCAACGAAGAGGTCGCGAAGGCCTGTCGTGAGGCAACGGGCGAGAGCTTCTCGACGACCTACTTGTGGCAGCTGCGTACGGGCCGCCGCGACAACCCGACGAAGCGTCACCTCGAAGCACTGGCCCAGTTCTTCGGGGTACCTCCGGCATACTTCTTCGACGACGAGCAGAGCACGAAGATCGCGGAGGAGCTGGCGTTGCTGGGGGCCCTGCGCGACGCGGGGGTCCGGGACTTGGCGCTGCGAGCGGTGACGTTGTCATCGGACGGCTTGGACACGATCAGCGACATGATCGACGCGATCGCCCGAAGGGAGGCCGGTCGCAGCGGACCGAAGAAGGAGGGCTGAGGTGACGGCGTTCCCGGGATCGGCAAGCGAGCCCTGCGCTGCGGACCCCCTGCAGAGCGCCGACTCGCCGGCGGGTCCGAGCTGTCGACCAGGCGCGGCTTATCGCGACCGCCGCGCTGACCCGGGTCGCGTGGCGGGCGCTGCCTTCCGCCGTCGGCCGTGCCCCGCGGCCCCGGACCGCTCGCCGGAACCCGCGTCCACTCTCAGCTCGCAGGCCGGCCCGAAATCCGCCGGGCCGATCTTGCTTCCCCCGCGTATCCCCGCCGTCTTCGTCGCGTTGAACCGGCCGGGGCCGTGGGGTCGCGGCGTGAGGGAGGGCTGACGTGGCGCGGACATCGTGGCTCCGGCGACCGGGGCGGGCGCTGTGGAAGCGGGCCCGCGAGGTCGCCGACGCCGTCACCCTTCCCGAGCCCTTCGATGCCGAGGCGTTCATCGCCACCCTGGCCGCCGGGCGGGGGCGCCCCATCGAGCTCATGCCCGTCAGCGCTCCCGAAGGCGCCCCCTGCGGGCTGCTCATGAGCACCGAACGCGCCGACTACATCCTCTACCCGACCACCACCACCGCCCTGCACCGGCAGCACATCCTGCTCCACGAGGTCGGCCACCTGCTCTGCGGCCACACCGGCCCGGCCGGCGGCGCGGACGGTGTCGCGCTCGACGCCGCCGCCGGGCGGCAGCTCATGCCCAGCCTTTCGCCCGAGCTGGTCCGGCGCGTGCTCGGCCGCACCACCTACACCGAGGTCGAGGAGCGCGAGGCCGAGCTCGTCGCGAGCCTGCTCGCTCAGCGCGTCGTCCGGCCCGGGGAGCCGCGCGAGCTCGCGGCCGACGTCCCGGACGGCGTGCGGCGCTTCGACTCCCTCTTCGGCGGCCGGGACCGCCGCCGGGCGCCGTGACCGAGACCCTGGCCTACCACCTCTGCCTGATCGGGTTCGCCGGGTTCGGGTACAAGCTCGTCGAAGCGCGCCGCAGCCAGCCGGTGCGCACCATGTGGTTCCTCGCCGGGTTCGGCATCTGCATCGCCATCGGCATCGTCGTGCTGACCCCCGCGATGGCCGCCCTCGCCGGCCCGGGCCCGGTGGCCGAGTGGGTCCTGAGCCTGGCCGGTGACGAGCTGAAGCTGGGCGCGATCGGCTTCGCCGTGGCGTTCACGCAGTCGGTGTGGCGCGGCGAAGGCGCCCGGCTCGCCCCGCACGCGCTGTTCACCGGCGCGACGATGGTGCTGCTCGCGGTGTGCTTCACGCTTTCCGGACCGCGGCGCGTCGGCGACGACACGGTCTTCTCGGACGCCGGCCTGCCCTTCGCCCTGGCCGACAAGCTCATCTTCCTGGCCTACAGCCTGATCAGCCTCGCCCTGCTGATCGCGGTGTTCGCCCGCAGCGCGTGGCAGGCGGAACCGGGCCCGCTGCGCACCGGGCTCTGGCTGCTGGTCGTCGGCGTGGGCGCGGCGTTCGCGTGGACGTTCTGGGACATCGACGACGTCCGCCAGCTCGCCGAGACGGCCCGGATCGGCGCCCGCGAGGACGTGCCGTCGTCGGTGCTCGCCGCGACGACGATCGGCTTCGTGGCGGCCGGCGCGACGCTCAGCGCGTGGTCGCCGGCGGTGTCGTCGGCGATCGGGCGGGTGCGGGCGTACCGGGCGTACCGCCGCATCGAGCCACTGTGGACGGCGTTGCGCGCGGCGGTGCCCGGCATCGCGCTGGACCCGGGCCGCGAGCTGACGGGCGGCGCCGAGTTCGCGCTGTACCGCAGGGTGATCGAGATCCGCGACGGTCACCTGGCGCTCCGGGCCCACTTCGACCCGGACCTCCCGGCCCGGGCGGAGACGGCGGCCCGCCGTGCGGGAGTGCCGGAAGCCGAGCTGGCACCGACGGTAGAGGCGGTGACCCTGGCCGCGGCGATCGAGGCGGGCCGGCAAGGACGAAGGTTCGCACCGACCGAGGCGACGCCGGACCCCCTCCCGGACGCGGACGTGGTGGCGGAAGCGGCGTGGCTGGTCCGGGTCAGCCGGGCGTGGCAGCGCGCCGCGGTGGTGGACCGGGTCCGGGCCGGCGCGCTTGGCTGAGCACACGTCCTCACCGAATGCCATGAGGGGCACCTTCATGGTTTTAAAGTCCATGAGGGTGCCCCTCATGGGTAACGAGCGCCGTTGACCGTCACCCTCAGCGTGTACAGCGAGCTCGAAGCCGTGATGAACAGCTCGTTCCCCCTCGCACCCCCGAACGTGAAGTTCGAGCAGATCTCCGGCACCCGCAGCTTCCCGATCCGCGTCCCGTCGGCCGCGAAGCAGTGCAACCCGTCGTGCGCAGCCGCCCAGACCTGGCCTTCACTGTCCACCCGGACGCCGTCGAACACGCCGTTGTCGCACGTCGCGAAGACCGATCCGCCGCTCAGCGCGCCCTCGCGGCCCACCTCGAACACCCGGATGTGGCTGGGTTTCTGCCGCGTGTCCACTATGTACAGCAGGGACTCGTCGGCCGAGAACGCCAGCCCGTTCGGGCGCGAGAAGTCGTCCGCGACGATCCGCACCTCACCCGATGGCGCCACGCGGTACACGTGGCACGCGCCGATCTCGCTCTCCGCCCGGTACCCCTCGTAGTCGCTGTCGATGCCGTAACTCGGGTCGGTGAACCAGATTGACCCGTCCGAGTGCTCGACGACGTCGTTCGGGCTGTTGAAGCGCTTCCCCTCGTACTCCGATGCCAGCACGGTGATCGAGCCGTCGTGCTCGGTGCGCGTCACCTGGCGGCGGCCCTGCTCGCAGCTGACCAGCCGCCCGGCGCGGTCGACCGTGTGGCCGTTCGAATAGTGGGCGGGCTGCCGGAACACGCCGACCTGGCCCGTCGTCTCGTCCCAGCGCAGCGTGCGGTCGTTCGGGATGTCGCTGAACACCAGGTAGCGCCCGGCGGGGAAGTACGCCGGCCCCTCGGTCCAGCGGCAGCCGGTGTGCAGGCGCTGCATCCACTCGTCGCCGTTGAC
The DNA here is from genome assembly GCF_030182635.1 of Amycolatopsis ponsaeliensis. NCBI lineage: Bacteria > Bacillati > Actinomycetota > Actinomycetes > Pseudonocardiales > Pseudonocardiaceae > Amycolatopsis > Amycolatopsis ponsaeliensis. The sequence continues at coordinate 179,420 of NZ_JAPZLD010000012.1, read as the reverse complement.
GCGGGCGAAGCGCTCGTCCAGCACCTCGAAGTCCGTCTTCACCAGATCCATCTGTCACCCCTAATGAGATTCTGCGCTAAGCATGGATCGCCGAACCTGATATGGTCAAGCCGTGGACGACGTGGATCGCATGCTGCTCGCCGAACTCCAGCAGGACGCGACGCAGGCGTACGCCGCGCTGGGCAAGGCAGTCGGCCTCTCCGCGGGGGCGGCCCACGAACGCGTCCGCAAGCTGCGCGAGCAGGGCGTCATCCGCCGGACCACTGTGGACGTCGACCCGGCCGCGGTCGGCCGCGGCGTCGCGGCGTTCGTCCTCGTCGAGGCCAACGCCTGGATGGGGGACGAGCCGGTGCGCGCGGCCCTCGAAGCGCTGCCCGAGGTGGTGGAGGCGCACGTCATCGCGGGGCCGGCGTCGCTGCTGGTCAAGGTGCGCACGCCGACGACCGAGGAGCTCCAGGCGTCGCTGCGCCGGCTCTTCACGATCGACGGCGTCACCGGCACGCAGACCATCGTGATCCTCGATTCCTTCTTCGAACGCCCGGTGGACCCGACCGCCTGAAGCAGCCCGACACGGCCGGATGGCCCTCCGCCGTGCGCACTACTGTGCAATGCGTGGTACCTTTCCAAGCGTAAGACTGGAGGGTGCAGTGGAGATCAGTCAGCTGCTCAAAGGGGTGCTCGATCTGGCCGTGCTCGCGGTGCTCCGCGAGGAAGACGGCTACGGGTACGACGTCCTGCGAAGACTCAGGAGCGCCGGCCTGGACGAGGTGGGGGACGCGTCGGTGTACGGGACGTTGCGCAGGCTCTACAAGGCCGGCCTGCTCACCTCGTACGTGGTGCCCAGCGAAGAGGGCCCGCACCGCAAGTACTACAGCCTGAACGAGCCGGGCCGGCTCCGCCTGACGGAGTCGGGCAAGACCTGGCAGAACTTCGCATTGACGATGAACGTGCTTTTGGGAGAGGCAGCATGAGCGACAAGCCGACCGCCGTGCGGGTGTATCTGGCGCGGGTCCGCACCGCGCTCGCCGACCTGCCCGCGAGCGAGATCGAAGAGATCCTCGAAGACGTCCGCCCGCACCTGGCGGAGCTGGAGGCCGAGCTGGGGGAGAGCGCCCGCGTCGAGGCCCTGATCGAACGGCTCGGCACTCCCGAGAGCTACGCCGCCGAGCTGCGCGCGTCCGGCGGGTACCCGCCGGCGGCCGAAGGCGCGACGCAGGTGCTCGCCACGACCAAGAGCCCGAGCCTCGCGAAGCCGCGGATCGCGTTCTGGGGCCTGGTGCTCTGCGCGGTGGCGCTCGCGCTGTTCGCGTTCGCCGCCGCGGTCAGGGTCGACCCCGACGGGCTGCTGGGCGCGGTGCTGTTCCTGCCGGTGTTCCTGGTCAGCCTGTTCCTGCTGCTGAAGGGCGGGGTCGAGCCGGTGCTCGCGCTGCCGGAGGTGGTGTGGCTGCGGCAGGCGCTGAACAAGGGGCGGCAGCAGGAAGACTCCGGGAAGGCGCTGAACTACCTCGCTTCGCTGAAGCCGGCGTGGTGGATCGTGTGCGCCGTCGTCCTGATCGCCTTCGGGCTGCTGCTCATGCTGCGCACGCGCAGTGCCGTGCTGCTGCTGCCGTTCCTGCTCGTCGCGGGCGGCGCGGCCGTCTGGGCGGGCCCGCGGCTGCGGCGCGACCGGCGGCTGCTGTGGGTGGCCGTGCCGATTTCGGCGTTCGTCATCGGCGGCATCCTGGGCGGGTTCGGCGCCGCGGTCGACCTGATCTCGCACCGGAACTCGTACTCGAGCTCGCCGTCGTACTACCCGTCGTCGTCCGACCGGTACGGCAACGAGCAGCTGAGCTACGGCAACCGCGAGATCGAGAACGTCTACGCGTTCGACGCCGAGGGCAAGCCGCTGACGGAGGTCTACCTCTACGACGAGGAGGGCCGGCCGATCACGCTGACCCGCTACGGCTGCGAGCGCTCGAGCGGGACCAAGGAGAAGATCGGCGAGGACAACCGGTTCCCGCGGCCGAAGATCGACCAGGGTGTCACCGACGACCAGGGCAACTACAACGGCTACAACGGGTACCGCTCGGCCTGCCGCGAAGACGCGGGGGTGCCGTTCAGCGCGGCGATCCCGAAGGTGACGGTGCCGCCGAGCCCGTCCGCCGCGACGACGCCCGCGTCACCGACGACGACGCCCGCGCCGACGACGACCACGCCGCCGCCGACCAGGTAAGAAGCCATCAGGAGCGGAGGTCGGGGCCGCTCCTGACGCGACGAAGGCCGCCTCCGGACCCGATCCGGGGGCGGTCTTCGATCTTCCGCCGCTCGCGGTGTTCACCCGATCCCAACGTGCGTGAAACGCGGGCGTGCTGAGCTGGGTTCGTGCCACTCACGGAGGTCGGGGCGGACACCTTCGCCCCGCGGACACGGGTCGTCCACGGGTACGAGCGCGCCTACCGGATGGCCGGGCGCGGGCCCGCCCTGCTGTTCCTGCACGGCATCGGCGACGACTCGGCGACGTGGCTGGAGCTGCTGGCCTCGCTCTCGGCCGACCACACGGTGATCGCGCCCGACCTGCTCGGCCACGGTGCTTCGGCCAAGCCGCGCGCGGACTACTCCGTCGCGGCCTACGCGTCCGGCATGCGCGACCTGCTGACCACCCTCGACGTCGACCGGGTGACCGTGGTCGGGCACTCGCTCGGCGGCGGCGTCGCGATGCAGTTCGCCTACCAGTTTCCGGAACGCTGCGAACGGCTCGTGCTGGTCGGCTCGGGCGGCGTCGGGGCGAGCGTGCACCCGCTGCTGCGGCTGGCCGCCGCGCCGGGTGCGGGGCTGGTGCTGCCGCTGCTGGGTACGCGGCCGGCGCTGACGGCGCTGCGCGGGCTCGCCGAGCTGCTGCGGGTGTCCGAGGGGCTGGGGCTGGGCCCGGACCTCGACTACGTGGTGACCCGCTACGTCCGGCTGCTCGAGCCGAGCACGCGCTCGGCGTTCCTGCGGACCCTGCGGTCGGTCGTCGACTGGCGCGGGCAGGTGGTCAACATGCTGGACCGCTGCTACCTGACCGAGGGGATCCCGACGCTGCTGGTGTGGGGGACCGACGACCGGGTCGTGCCGAGCGGCCACGCGCTGCGCGCGCACCGGGCGATGCCGGGCAGCAGGCTGGTGCTGTTCGAGGGCGCGGGCCACTTCCCGCACCGGTCCGACCCGCAGCGGTTCCTGGAGATCCTGCGCGAGTTCCTGACGCAGACGCCGCCGGCGCACTACGACCGCGGCCGGTGGGGCGATTTGCTGCGGGCCGGCCGGCGGGAGGGATCGCCGGACCCGGAGGAGGTCCCCGATGCGCCGACGGTTTCCTCGGGGACCTGAGCAGCCCCCGTTTTCCACGCTACCGGTGGGCACCGACAGTTCCGGTGTCGTCCGCGCGGGTTGTCCACAGCCGGCAGGCGCCCTGACACCACATCGGCGGCCTCGGCCCGGACGCGACGAAGGCCACCTCCCCTCAGGAAGGTGGCCTTCCGATCGGCCCGGGTCAGTGTCCGGTCAGTGGCCGAAGGCGCTGCGGGCTGCGAGGTCCGCCAGGAGCGCACGTCCCTTCTCGGCGTTGCGGGGCTGGGACAGGACGTCGTAGCGGCGAGCCACCAGCTGGCTCTGGGAAATGAACCCGCGCTTGTTGCGGTTGGCCGCGTACCCGAGTGCGCCGAACGCCAGGTTGAACCCGAGGCCGGCGACCAGGCCGATCACGATCGGGACCAGGCCCGCGCCGGGGTTCAGCAGGCTCAGCACCAGCCCGAGGAACACACCGAACATCGCGCCGGACGTCGCCGCGCTGCCCAGGACCTTGCCCCAGGACATCTTGCCGGCGATGCGCTCGACGAGCATCGGCTCGACACCCACGATCGTGACGTCGGTGACCGGGAACTCCGCGCCCGCGAGGTGGTCGACCGCGCGCTGCGCCTGCTCGTAGGACTCGTAGGAACCGATCGGCCAGCCGGTGGGCAGGGTGGGCAGCTGGGGCCGCGCCTGCTGCTGTCCGATCGTGTTCTGCTGCGTGAATGTGGTCATCGATCTCACCTCTCCTGCCCCATACAACGTGGGAGTACCCCGGATTCCTCCCTTCGCGCGGAATTCACAGGCTTCTCTCAGCCGGGCAAACGACGCATACCGACCGCCGATCCAATGGCTCAAGAAAATACCTTTGTTCCGGTTGACCCGCCGGGCGTGACCGGGTAGGAAGAAGCCGCAAAGGATTCGCATCAAACCTTTGGGGCGGCTGATGGCACGCAGACGAGGCATGCTCACGCTCGACGAGCTCCGGGCGCGGGTGGACGCGGGCACGATCGACACCGTGCTCGTCGCGATCACGGACATGCAGGGGAGGCTCCAGGGCAAGCGCTGCTCGGCGGAGTACTTCCTGGACGAGGTCGTCGGCCACGCCACCGAGGCGTGCAACTACCTCCTCGCCGTGGACGTCGACATGAACACCGTCGACGGCTACGCGCTCTCTTCCTGGGACAGCGGCTACGGCGACTTCGTGCTGCGCCCCGACCTCGAAACCCTGCGCGAGATCCCCTGGCACGAGGGCACCGCGCTGGTCCTGGCCGACGTCGAGCGCGTCGAGGGCGGGCCGGTGCCGATGTCGCCGCGCCAGATCCTGCGCCACCAGCTCGACCGCCTCGCCGAGCGCGGGCTCGCCGCCTACGTCGGGACCGAGCTGGAGTTCATCGTCTTCGACGACACCTACGAAGCCGCCTGGGACAAGCGCTACCACGGCCTCAAGCCCGCCAACCAGTACAACGTCGACTACTCGATGCTCGGCACCGCGCGGCTGGAGCCGCTGCTGCGCCGCATCCGCAACGACATGGCCGGCGCCGGGCTCTACCCGGAGTCCGCCAAGGGCGAGTGCAACCCCGGCCAGCAGGAGATCGCCTTCCGCTACACCGACGCGCTCAGCACCTGCGACAACCACAGCGTCTACAAGAACGGCGCCAAGGAGATCGCCGCGCAGGAGGGCAAGAGCCTCACGTTCATGGCGAAGTACAACGAGCGCGAGGGCAACTCCTGCCACATCCACATCAGCTTGCGCTCCACCGAGGGGCGGGCGGTGCTTTCGGGCGACCACGACCACGGCTTCTCGACGCTCATGGAGCAGTTCCTCGCCGGCCAGCTCGCCGGGTTGCACGAGCTGACGTACTTCCTCGCGCCGAACATCAACTCCTACAAGCGGTTCGTGCCCGGCAGTTTCGCGCCGACCGCGATCGCGTGGGGCACCGACAACCGCACCTGCGCGCTGCGCGTCGTCGGCCACGGCGATTCGCTGCGCGTCGAGAACCGCGTGCCGGGTGGGGACGTCAACCCGTACCTGGCCGTCGCCGCGCTGATCGCCGCCGGCCTGCACGGCATCGAGAACGAGCTGGAGCTGGAGGACCCCTTCACCGGCAACGCCTACCACTCCGACCGGCGCACGGTGCCGACCACGCTGCCCGAAGCCGCCGCGGCGCTCGCCGGCAGCGAGCTGGCGCGCGAGGCGTTCGGCGAGGACGTCGTCGAGCACTACCTGAACGCGGCGAAGATCGAGGTCGACGCCTACAACGCCGCCGTCACCGACTGGGAGCTCGTCCGTGGTTTCGAGCGCCTCTGAAAACCCTGACGACCGCCCGGTCATCGGGCTCACCAGCTACCTCGAACCCGCGAAGTTCCTGGTCTGGGAGACCGAAGCCGTGCTGCTGCACCGGGTCTACGTCGACTGCGTCGTCGCGGCCGGCGGCATCCCGGTGCTGCTGCCGCCGGTGAGCGACGCGTACGACCGACTGGTGTCCACTGTGGACGGGCTGGTGCTGACCGGGGGCGCCGACGTCGAGCCGGAGCGCTACGGCCAGGAACAGCACCCCACGACCTACATCCGGCCGAACCGGGACGCCTTCGAGTTCGGCCTGTTCGAGGCGGCGCGGAAGGCGGGCAAGCCCGTGCTCGGCGTGTGCCGCGGCCTGCAGGTGATGAGCGTCGCCCTCGGCGGCACCCTGGTCCAGCACCTGCCCGAGGCCCGGGAGACGACCGAGCACCAGCCCGCGCCCGCGACGTTCGGCCGGGGCACCGTCACCCTCGCCGACGGCAGCCGGGCGGCGGCGATCCTCGGCTCGGAAACCAAGACGCTGTGCTACCACCACCAGGCGATCGACCGGCTCGGCGCGGGCCTCGAACCGGTCGGCTGGGCCGCCGACGGCACGGTCGAGGCCGCCGAGGTGCCCGGCGAGTTCACCCTGGGCGTGCAGTGGCACCCCGAGCAGGACGGCGACGACGTCCGGCTGTTCCGAGCACTTGTCGAAGCCAGCAAGGAGAGGCGATGACGACGTTCGACGTGATCAACCCCGCCACCGAAGCGGTGGTGCGGTCGGTCGCGCTGACCAGCGCCGAGGAGACGGACGCGGCGATCGCCCGCGCCCGGGCGGCGTTCCCGGCGTGGCGCGACGTCACCCCCGGCGACCGCGCGCGGCTGCTGCGCCGCTTCGCCGACGCCGTCGAGGCCGATCTCGAGCACCTCGCACGGCTCGAGGTCGAGAACTCCGGGCACACCATCGGCAACGCCCGCTGGGAGGCGGGCAACGTCCGCGATGTCCTCAACTACTACTCCGCCGCGCCGGAACGCCTGATCGGCAAGCAGATCCCGGTCCCGGGCGGCGTCAACGTCACCTTCCAGGAACCCCTGGGCGTGGTCGGCGTGATCGTGCCGTGGAACTTCCCGATGCCGATCGCGGGCTGGGGCTTCGCGCCCGCGCTCGCCGCGGGCAACACCGTCGTCCTCAAGCCCGCCGAGCTGACGCCGCTCACCGCGATCCGGCTGGCCGAGCTGGCGCGCGAGGCGGGCATCCCGGAAGACGTCTTCCAGGTGCTGCCGGGCAAGGGATCCATTGTCGGGCAACGGTTCGTGGACCACCCGGGCGTGCGCAAGGTCGTCTTCACCGGCTCCACCGAGGTCGGCAAGCAGATCATGGCCGGCTGCGCGGCCCAGGTGAAGCGCGTGACGCTCGAGCTGGGCGGCAAGAACGCGAACATCGTCTTCGCCGACTCCGACCTGGAGAAAGCGGCGGCGACCGCGCCCTACGGCGTCTTCGACAACGCGGGCCAGGACTGCTGCGCGCGGTCGCTGATCCTGGTGCAGGCGAGCGCGTACGACCGCTTCATGGAGCTGCTGGAGCCCGCGGTGCACGGCGTCGTCGTCGGCGACCCCGGCGACGAGAAGACCGAGATGGGCCCGCTGATCTCGGCCGTGCACCGCGAGAAGGTCGCGTCGTACGTCCCGGACGACGCGCCCGTCGCGTTCCGCGGCAGCGCGCCCACCGGCCCCGGCTACTGGTTCCCGCCGACCGTCCTCACCCCCTCCGACCTGCGGCACCCGGCTGCGGCGGACGAGGTCTTCGGCCCGGTCGTCGCCGTCGTGCCGTTCGACGGAGAAGCCGACGCGATCCGGATGGCCAACGCCACCGAGTACGGCCTGTCCGGGTCGATCTGGACCCGCGACGCCGGCCGTGCGTTCCGGGTGGCGCGGGGCGTCGAAGCCGGCAACCTGTCGGTCAACTCGCACTCTTCGGTGCGCTACTGGACGCCGTTCGGCGGCTTCAAGCAGTCCGGCCTCGGCCGCGAGCTGGGCCCCGACGCCGCGGCGGCGTTCACCGAAACCAAGAACGTCTTTCTCAGCACGGAGGAGTAATGGTCCAGCGTTTCGAAGGCCGCGTCGCGGTCATCACCGGCGGCGCGAGCGGCATCGGGCTGGCCTCGGCCCGCCGCCTGGCGAGCGAAGGCGCGAAGGTCGTCATCGCGGACCTGACGCCGGCCGTGGGCAAGGCGGCCGCGGACGAGGTCGGCGGCGCGTTCATCCAGACCGACGTCACCGACGCCGAGCAGGTCGAGAACCTGTTCCACAGCACGGTCGAGCAGTTCGGCTCGGTCGACGTCGCGTTCAACAACGCGGGCATCTCCCCGCCGGAGGACGACTCCATCCTGACCACCGGCATCGAGGCGTGGGAGCGGGTCCAGCGCGTCAACCTGACGTCGGTGTTCCACTGCTGCAAGGCCGTCCTGCCGCACATGCAGCGCCAAGGTCGCGGTTCCATCATCAACACGGCGTCGTTCGTCGCGGTGATGGGCGCGGCGACGTCGCAGATCTCCTACACCGCGTCGAAGGGCGGGGTGCTGGCGATGAGCCGTGAGCTGGGCATCCAGTTCGCGCGGGAGAACATCCGCGTCAACGCGCTGTGCCCGGGGCCGGTGAACACGCCGCTGCTCAAGGAGCTGTTCGCGAAGGACCCGGAACGCGCGGCGCGGCGGCTGGTGCACGTGCCGGTCGGCCGGTTCGCCGAGCCCGAGGAGATCGCGGCGGCGGTGGCCTTCCTGGCCAGCGACGACGCCAGCTTCATCACGGCGTCCCAGTTCCTGGTCGACGGCGGCATCTCCGGCGCGTACGTCACCCCGCTCTAGCGGCGCGTCTTCTCCCCGGGTTTCCGCACGCCGTACACCTCCCGCAGGTACTTCCAGGCCGCGTTGAGGGTCTTGCGCTCTTCGGAGATCTGACGTTCGCGCCGCCGCAGGATGCGGGTGGCGACCTCGGCGGCGAGGAAGGCGCCGGCGGCGAAGGTCAGCGTGCCGACGATCAGGATGAGGGCGATCACGGTGGTGGTCATGGTGACCAGCGTCGATGCCGGGTGGGCGATTCGTCCCTGCGCAAAGCTAGCGGGTTTCGTTAGCTTTGTGAGGTGACGCACTGGCGCGCCGACGAGTGGGCGGAAGCGGTCCGGACCGGGATCCGCTCGCGCGGGCTCTCCCTGGACGAGGCCGCGAGACGCATCGGCGTCCCCACGTCGACGCTGCGCAGCTGGATCGAGCACCGGCACGCGCCGAAGGTGACCGTCTTCGACCACTGGGCGCAGCTCGCCGAGGTCACCGGGCTCGGGGAGGCCGAGCTGCTGCGCGTCGCCGGCGTGCTGCCCGAGAGCCTCGCCAGCCCGGTGCACGTGGCCCAAGCCGCGAAGGCGCTGCGGGAGGGCATCGACCAGGCCGGGCAGTTCCTCCGGCAGGCCACGGCGCTCGTGTACTCCTCGCCCGGCACGCAGGTGGCCAACCTGATCGCCGCGTCGCCGGTCGACTGGGAGATGCGGATCCGCTCGGCGACCCGCGGCGACGAGGTCCGCGTCACCTACCACCACTACGTCGGCGTCGTGGCGCCCCGGGACTTCCCCCACGACGACGCCGAGGTGCGCCGGATCCTCGAGCACGACGTCCTCGGCGAGCTGTGGCGGCCGCTCGGGCTCTACTGGCGGGTCGCCGAGGTGCACGACTGGCACGAGCCGCCGCGGCTGGTGATCCAGGTGCCCGAGCAGGAGGCGACGCGCCCGCCCGTGCCGTCGCCGGTCGTCGCCGCGCCGCCGGTCGTGGTGCTGTCGCCGATCTGGGGGTACGGCGAGCTGCTGGCGTCGCTGGTCGCCGACGGCCTCGGGTTCGGCAACGTCGACTTCCGCTACTTCGGCCTCCCGGACGCGATGGCCGACCGCGTCCGGATCACCGCCCGCGAGCTGGCCGAGCCCGCGCCGCGGCTGGTGCACTCGGTGCCGCCGATCATGCTGCTGCACGGCCTGGCCGTGCCCGACCTGACCGGACGGCTTCCGGTCGTCGTCCGCTACGGCCCCCGCATGCGCGGGCGGGCAGCGCGTATTTATCGCGAGCCGCTGCTCGAAGCCGGGTTCGCGGACCCCGAAGAGGGGGCACGCGCGATCGAAGCCGCCGTCGAGGCCGGGATCCCGCCGGGCTGCGCGTACTACGAGGTGACGCTCGACGACGAGGACGTCTTCGACGGCGACCGTCCCTCGCTGGACCGGCTCAACGACGCGGTGGCGTGGTACGCCGAGCAGATCGTCGAGCAGGTGCTGCTGGGGGCCGGCCACCCGCCGGTGCCGCTGGGCGGGCCGCTGAAACGGCTGGTCCTGCCGTCCGGCCGGGTCCGGCGGCCGCCCGCGCTGGCCGGTCAGGTGGTTCGCCGGGTCGCCGGGACGTCTTGAATGAGTCATTCAGGACCTCCGAAGACCTGAATGACTCATTCAAGACCTCCGGGGCCGGCGTTCGGAGCCTGATGTGGCGTTGCCCGTGTGAAGTAGACGGATCTCGAAGGCGGCAGGTACCGTAGCCGCCACAACTGCAGATCGGGCCGTCGAGCCGAGGCGGGAGAGCCCTCACGAAGTCAGTGGGGCACCGAAGGAGCAAACTCCCCGGAATCTCTCAGGTATCCGCTACCGCTTCGTGCGAGGCCACTCTGGAAAGCAGGCGCACCCGCGCCTCACCCAAGGTGAAAGCCGTGTCTGACACGGTGAAACTCTCAGGTGCCATGACAGAGGGGGAGTTCCCAGCGCACCGTTGTGCCCGGTGCCCGGCCCGAGGAGCTCCCGATCACCTCTACGCAGTTCGACGCCCGCCACATCGGCCCGTCCGAGGCCGAGCGCGCGAAAATGCTCGCCGAGTGCGGTTACGGAAGCCTGGACGCCCTCGTCGGCGCCGCCGTCCCGAGCGCCATCCGCGCCACCCGTGACCTGCGGCTCCCGCCCGCCGCGTCCGAAGAGGAAGCCACCGCGGAGCTGCGCGCTCTCGCCGCGCGCAACCGCCCGATGACGCAGATGATCGGCCTGGGCTACTCCGACACCGTCACCCCCGGCGTGATCCGCCGCAACGTCCTCGAGAACCCCGCTTGGTACACGGCGTACACGCCCTACCAGCCGGAAATCTCCCAGGGCCGGCTCGAAGCGCTGCTCAACTTCCAGACGATGGTCGCCGACCTGACCGGCCTGGCCACCGCGAACGCGTCCCTGCTGGACGAGTCGACCGCCGTCGCCGAGGCCGTCACGCTGATGCGCCGCGCGTCGAAGTCCAAGTCGAACAAGGTCGTGCTGGACGCCGAGTGCCTGCCGCAGACCATCGCCGTCGTGCGGACCCGCGTCGAGGCCCTCGGCATCGAGGTCGAGGTCCGTGACCTGCTCACCGGCCTCCCGGACGACTTCTTCGGCGTCGTCGCCCAGTACCCCGGCGCGTCCGGCGTGCTGCGCGGACGCGGCTTCTACCACGCGATTTCCGAGTCGGCGAAGGCCGCGGGCGCGCTGTTCACCGTCGCCGCCGACCTCCTCGCCCTGACGCTGATCACCGCCCCCGGCGAGTTCGGTGCCGACGTCGCCGCCGGCTCGACGCAGCGCTTCGGCGTCCCGCTCGGCTACGGCGGCCCGCACGCCGGGTACATGTCCGTCCGCTCCGGCCTCGAGCGCTCGCTGCCCGGGCGCCTGGTCGGCGTCTCGGTCGACGCCGACGGCAACTCCGCCTACCGGCTGGCGCTGCAGACCCGTGAGCAGCACATCCGCCGCGAGAAGGCGACGTCCAACATCTGCACCGCGCAGGTCCTCCCGGCCGTGCTGGCCGCGATGTACGCGGTCTACCACGGCCCGGACGGCCTCAAGCGGATCGCCCAGCGCGTCCACGGCCTGGCCGCGGGCTTCGCGGAGGCTCTCCGGAAGACCGGTGTCGAGGTCGTGCACGAGTCCTTCTTCGACACGGTCGTCGCGCGCGTCCCCGGCCAGGCCGCCGAGGTCCACGCGGCCGCCCGCGAGGCCGGGATCAACCTCGGCCACATCGACGCCGACCACGTGCGGGTCGCCTTCGACGAGGTCAGCACCCCGGCGATCACCACGAAGGTCCTGCGTGCGTTCGGCGTCGAGGCGGACGTCGAAGACGGCGTCGCCCTGCCGAACGGCCTGGCCCGCGAGAGCGGCTTCATGGGCCACGAGGTCTTCGGCAGCCACCGCTCCGAGACGGCGATGCTGCGCTACCTGCGCCGCCTGTCCGACCAGGACTACGCGCTCGACCGCGGCATGATCCCGCTCGGCTCCTGCACGATGAAGCTCAACGCCACCAGCGAGATGGAGCCGATCAGCTGGCGCGAGTTCGCCGGCATCCACCCCTTCGCGCCAGCCGAAGACGCCGAGGGTTACCACACGCTCGTGGGGCAGCTCGCGGACTGGCTGGCCGAGGTCACCGGCTACGACAAGGTGTCGCTGCAGCCGAACGCGGGCAGCCAGGGCGAGCTGGCCGGGCTCCTCGCGATCCGCGCCTACCACCGCGCGAACGGCGACGACGCTCGCGACGTCTGCCTGATCCCGTCGTCCGCGCACGGCACCAACGCCGCGTCCGCGGTGCTCGCCGGGATGCGCGTGGTCGTCGTCAAGTGCACCGACGAGGGCAACGTCGACCTGGCCGACCTGCGGTCCAAGGTGGACACCCACCGGGACACCCTGGCCGCGATCATGGTCACCTACCCGTCCACGCACGGCGTGTACGAGCACGACATCGACGAGCTGGCCAAGATCGTCCACGACGGCGGCGGCCAGGTGTACGTCGACGGCGCGAACCTCAACGCTCTCCTCGGCCTGGCCAAGCCGGGCGAGTTCGGCGGCGACGTCTCGCACCTCAACCTGCACAAGACCTTCTGCATCCCGCACGGCGGTGGCGGCCCCGGCGTCGGCCCGGTCGCGGTGCGCGCGCACCTGGCGCCGTACCTGCCGAACCACCCGCTGCTCGACCAGGCCGGCCCCGAGACCGGCGTCGGCCCGATCAGCGGTGCGCCGTACGGCTCGGCGTCGATCCTGCCGATCTCGTGGGCCTACGTCCGGATGATGGGCGCGCCCGGCCTGACCGCGGCCACGAAGGTCGCCGTGCTGGCCGCGAACTACGTCGCCTCGCGCCTGGCCCCGCACTACCCGGTGCTCTACACCGGCCAGGACGGCTTGGTCGCGCACGAGTGCATCCTCGACCTGCGCCAGCTCACCAAGGAGACCGGCGTGACGGTCGACGACGTCGCGAAGCGGCTCATCGACTACGGCTTCCACGCGCCGACGATGTCGTTCCCGGTCGCGGGCACGCTGATGGTCGAGCCGACCGAGTCCGAGGACCTGGGTGAGATCGACCGGTTCATCGCCGCGATGATCGCCATCCGCGCCGAGATCGACGAGGTGGCCGCCGGCAAGTGGAGTGCGGAGGAGTCGCCGCTGCGGGGCGCCCCGCACACCGCGGAGACGCTGGTCGGGGAGTGGGACAAGCCCTACGACCGCGAGCTGGCCGTGTACCCGGCCGGGGTGTCGCGCAAGAACAAGTACTGGCCGCCGGTCCGCCGCATCGACGGCGCCCGCGGCGACCGCAACCTCGTGTGCTCCTGCCCGCCCCTCAACGCTTACGAAGGCTGAACCCCAGTGTCGAAGGAAACCTCACTGCACGGCGTCCACAAGGGACTCGGTGCGCTGTTCACCGACTTCGCCGGCTGGTCCATGCCGGTCCGCTACGCCAGCGAGCTGGCCGAGCACAAGGCCGTCCGCGAGGCGGCCGGGCTGTTCGATCTCTCGCACATGGCCGAAATCCACGTCACCGGCAAGCAGGCGGCCGACGTCCTGGACTTCGCGCTGGTCGGCAACCTCACCGGGGTCAAGCCGGGCCGGGCGCGGTACACGATGATCTGCGACGCCTCCGGCGGCGTGCTGGACGACCTGGTCGTCTACCGGCTCGCCGACGAGCACTACCTGGTCGTCGCGAACGCGGGCAACGCGAAGGTCGTCGCGGACGCGCTGGCCGAGCGGGTCGCGGGCTTCGACGCCGTGGTGGACGACCGGTCCGAGACGACCGCGCTGATCGCCGTCCAGGGCCCGAACGCCGCCGCGATCCTCGGCGCCGTCACCGACGCCGACCTGGGCGCGCTCAAGTACTACGCCAGCGTGCCGGCGGTCGTGAAGGGCCACGAGGTCCTGCTCGCCCGCACCGGCTACACCGGCGAAGACGGCTTCGAGCTGTTCGTCCCGGCCGACGAGGCACCGGCGGTCTGGCGGATCCTCACCGAGGCGGGCGAGGGCCACGGCCTGGTCCCGGCGGGCCTGGCGTGCCGCGACACGCTGCGGCTGGAAGCCGGGATGCCGTTGTACGGCAACGAACTCACCCTCGACCAGAGCCCCTTCGAAGCCGGGCTCGGGCGCGTCGTCAAGTTCGAGAAGCCGGGCGACTTCGTCGGCCGCGCGGCGCTGGAGGAGCGGTCCAAGCAGGACGTCCCGCGCGTGCGGGTCGGGCTCAAGGGCGCGGGTCGTCGCGCTCCGCGGCACGGCTACAAGCTGCTGTCGGACGGCGTCGAGATCGGCGAGGTCACCAGTGGGGCGCTGTCGCCCACGCTGGGTTACCCGATCGCCATGGCGTACGTCGATCGGGCGTACGCCGAGCCCGGCACCGAACTTTCCGTCGACATCCGGGGCAGGATCGAGCCCGTCGAGGTCGTCGCCCTGCCCTTCTACTCCCGCGCGTAAAGGACTTTCACCATGAGCATCCCCGAGAACCTGAAGTACACCAAGGAACACGAGTGGCTGAACGTCGAGGACGGCGTCGCCACCGTCGGCATCACCGCCTTCGCCGCCGAGTCGCTCGGTGACATCGTGTTCGTCCAGCTTCCCGACGCCGGCTCGACCGTGACCGCGGGCGAGGTGTTCGGCGAGGTCGAGTCGACCAAGTCGGTCAGCGAGCTGTACGCGCCCGTGTCCGGCGAGGTCGTCGAGGTGAACGAGGCCACATCGGACCGCCCCGAGGTCATCAACGAGGACCCGTACACGGAAGGCTGGCTGCTGAAGGTGCGTCTCTCCGGTGACGTGCCCGAACTGCTCGACGCCGCCGCGTACGCCGCGCTCACCCAGGAGAACTGATGACGACGTTCGACCAGCACCTGTCCGAAGTCGACCCCGAGGTCGCTGCGGCCGTCGCCGACGAACTGACCCGCCAGCAGTCCACCCTGGAGATGATCGCCTCCGAGAACTTCGCCCCGGTGGGCGTGCTCGAGGCGCAGGGTTCGGTGCTGACCAACAAGTACGCCGAGGGTTACCCCGGCCGCCGCTACTACGGTGGCTGCGAGCACGTCGACGTCGTCGAGCAGCTCGCGATCGACCGCGCGAAGGCGCTGTTCGGCGCCGAGCACGCCAACGTCCAGCCGCACTCCGGCGCGCAGGCCAACGCCGCCGCGATGTTCGCCGTGCTCAAGCCCGGCGACACGATCCTCGGCCTCGACCTGGCGCACGGCGGCCACCTGACGCACGGGATGAAGATCAATTTCTCGGGCAAGCTCTACAACGTCGTCGCCTACCACGTCGACAAAGAGACCGGGATCGTCGACCTGGCCGAGATCGAACGCCTGGCTGTCGAGCACAAGCCGAAGCTGATCATCGCCGGCTGGTCGGCGTACCCGCGTCAGCTCGACTTCGCCGAGTTCCGCCGCATCGCCGATCTCGTCGACGCCCGCCTGATGGTGGACATGGCGCACTTCGCCGGGCTGGTCGCGACCGGGCTGCACCCGTCGCCGGTGCCGCACGCCGACATCGTCACCACGACCACGCACAAGACCCTCGGCGGCCCGCGCGGCGGGCTCATCCTGTCGCGCCAGGAGCTGGCGAAGAAGATCAACTCGGCGGTGTTCCCGGGTCAGCAGGGCGGGCCCCTGGAACACGTCATCGCGGCCAAGGCCGTCGCGCTGAAGATCGCCGCGAGCGAGGAGTTCAAGGAGCGCCAGCAGCGCACCCTGGAGGGTTCGCGGATCCTGGCTTCTCGCTTGTCCCAGTCGGATTGTGCGGACGCCGGAGTGCGCGTGCTGACCGGCGGCACCGACGTCCACCTGGTGCTCGTCGACCTCGTCCAGTCCACTCTGGACGGTCAGCAGGCCGAGGACCGGCTGCACGAGGTCGGCATCACGGTCAACCGCAACGCCGTCCCGTTCGACCCGCGCCCGCCGATGATCACGTCGGGCCTGCGGATCGGTACGCCGGCACTGGCCACCCGCGGCTTCCAGGCCGACGACTTCACCGAGGTCGCCGACGTCATCGCGGAGGCTTTGAAGCCGGACTTCGACGACGCCCTGCGTTCGAAGCTGCGCGACCGCGTCGAAGCGCTGGCGGCGAAGCACCCGTTGTACGCGGACCTTTCGCGATGAGCGCGCTGCCCGAGGGCCGGAAGCTGCTGCGTCTCGAGGTGCGCAACAGTGAGACGCCGATCGAGAAGAAGCCGCCGTGGATCAAGACGCGGGTGCGGATGGGGCCGGAGTTCACCGAACTCAAGGGTCTCGTGCGCCGCGAAGGCTTGCACACGGTGTGTGAAGAGGCCGGTTGTCCCAACATCTACGAGTGCTGGGAAGACCGGGAAGCCACGTTCCTCATCGGTGGTGACCAGTGCACGCGTCGGTGCGACTTCTGCCAGATCGATACCGGTAAGCCGGCTGAGCTGGATCGGACTGAGCCGCGGAAGGTCGCGGAGTCCGTTCAAGCGATGGGTCTGCGCTACTCGACGGTCACCGGTGTGGCTCGGGATGACCTTGAGGACGGCGGTGCCTGGCTGTATGCGGAGACCGTCCGGCAGATCCACGACTTGAACCCGGGTACGGGTGTGGAGTTGCTGATCCCGGACTTCAACGCGGACCCGGCGCAGTTGGCCGAGGTGTTCGGTTCGCGTCCCGAGGTGTTGGCGCACAACGTGGAGACGGTGCCGCGGATCTTCAAGCGGATCCGTCCCGGGTTCCGGTACGCGCGTTCCCTGGAAGTCATCACCAAGGCCCGTGAATTCGGCCTGGTCACGAAGTCCAACCTTATCCTGGGTATGGGCGAGACGCCTGACGAGGTCGCTCCGGCGATGCAGGACCTGGTGGACGCGGGCTGCGAGATCTTGACGATCACGCAGTACCTGCGTCCGTCGCCGCGGCACCACCCGGTGGACCGGTGGGTGAAGCCGGAGGAGTTCGTCGAGCATTCGAAGGCTGCCGAGGCGATGGGCTTCGCCGGTGTGATGGCCGGACCGCTCGTCCGGTCGTCCTACCGCGCGGGACGCCTGTACGCGCAGACCAAGGGCTACCGTGGGGAGGAGCTGCCGGCGAACCTGCAGCACCTCGCCGACCAGGGCCCGGCCGCGCAAGAAGCCAGCTCCCTGCTGGCGCGATAGGAAGGGGCGGATCAATGGCGATCAGCGTCTTCGACCTGTTTTCCATCGGCATCGGCCCGTCGAGCTCCCACACCGTCGGGCCGATGCGAGCGGCACTGACCTTTGTGGACGGACTCGGCGACGACCTCGGCCGCACCGCCCGCGTCCAGTCGGAGCTCTTCGGCTCGCTCGGCGCGACCGGGTTCGGCCACGGCAGCGACAAAGCCGTCCTGCTCGGGCTTTCGGGCGAGCGTCCCGAAGGGATCGACACCGACACCGTGCCGATTCGCGTCGCGGAGATCCGCGAGTCCGGCAGGCTGCTGCTGGGCGGCACGCACGAGATCGCGTTCGACGAGGACAACGACCTCACGATGCACCGGCGCAAGTCGTTGCCGGCGCACCCGAACGGCATGGTGTTCCGCGCGTTCGACGCGTCCGGTTCGCTGCTGCGCGAGCGGACGTACTACTCGGTGGGCGGCGGTTTCGTCCGCGACGAGTCGTACGAGACCGACACGGTGTTCGTCGAGGACTCGACGCCGGTGCCGTACCCGTTCCGCACGGGCGCGGACCTGCTCGGGCACTGCGCGTCGACCGGGCTGCCGATCAGCGAGATCATGATGGCGAACGAGCTGTCCTGGCGTTCGCGCGACGAGGTGCGGGCCGGGCTCCTGGCGATCTGGGCGGTCATGGCCGAGTGCGTCCGCAACGGCTGCACGCACGAAGGCGTCCTGCCGGGCGGGCTGAAGGTGCCGCGTCGCGCGAAGGCGTTGCACGAGAAGCTCCTGGCCGAGGACGGCGCGGACGACCCGTTGTACGCGATGGACTGGGTCAGCCTGTACGCGCTGGCGGTGAACGAGGAGAACGCCGCGGGCGGGCGCGTGGTCACGGCGCCGACCAACGGCGCGGCGGGGATCATCCCGGCGGTGCTGCACTACTACCAGCGGTTCATCCGGCACTCGACCGACGACGGCATCGTGACGTTCATGCTCACGGCGGCCGCGATCGGCTCGATCCTCAAGCAGACGGGCTCGATCTCGGGCGCGGAGGTCGGCTGCCAGGGCGAGGTCGGCTCGGCTTCGGCGATGGCGGCGGCGGGGCTGACGGAGGTGCTGGGCGGCTCGCCGGCCCAGGTGGAGAACGCCGCGGAGATCGGGGTGGAGCACCACCTCGGCCTGACGTGCGACCCGGTGGGCGGGCTGGTCCAGATCCCGTGCATCGAGCGCAACGCGGTGGGTGCCTCGAAGGCGATCCACGCGGCCCGGATGGCGATGCGCGGCGACGGCAGTCACGTGGTGACGCTGGACAAGGCGATCAAGACGATGCGCGAGACGGGCGCGGACATGAGCGTGAAGTACAAGGAGACCGCCCGCGGCGGCCTGGCGGTGAACGTCATCGAGTGCTGACGGCGCAGCTTTCGTAGGGAAAGTGCCGCTTGGCGGGTCAGTTCCGCCGGTCCTCGTCTTCCACCGCCAGCTTCAACCCCACCTCGACCAGTCTCCAGCCGAGCTGCTGTTTTCTCGTTCCCGGGCTGCGGCTCGGCGTCGCCCGCCCCGGAGGGCGGTTGCGGACTCCGTGCCGCAGCTCGTTCTCGCGCTCGTGAACCAGATCCTCGGCCATGAGGAAGTGCACCGGATCGCCCCCTGCGTCGATGTTCGGTTTCGGTGGTGCCATCGTCGCCGACCGTGGCCGTCGGGTTCCACCTGTTTTCCGCGCGCGAACAGCATTGTCACCGACAGCGATCATCCGTGGCCACTCCGAAGGTGCGCCGCGCCGGGGGTGATCCACACGCCGCGGCCTAAACTCGCGGGATGGAACCGACCTCGGTGGTGAATGCCGGTGAAGCGCTGTTCCGGCCGGTCCGCGCGGGCAACGCCTTCGAGGAGACCGTCGAGCGGCTGCTCCAGGCCATCCGCCTCGGCGTCGTCGGTGCGGGGGAGCGGCTGCCGTCGGAGCGGGAGCTCGCCGAACGGCTCGGGGTCAGCCGCGTCACGCTGCGCGAAGCCATCCGGGCCCTCGCCGATGCCGGTTACGTCGAGTCACGGCGAGGCCGCTACGGCGGCACTTTCGTGCACGACACCCTGCCCGGACCGCCCGCGCCCGACGGCAAGGTCGACGCCGTCGGCATCGAGGACGCGTTGTGCCTCCGCTACGTCCTCGAGACCGGCGCGGCGGAGATGGCCGCCGCCCGCTCGCTCAGCCCCGCCGACCGCCGGCACCTCACCGGCACGCTCGCCGAAGCCGCGAGCGCGGACCTCGACGACTACCGCCGCAAGGACTCCCGCCTGCACCTCGCGATCGCCGAGGTGACCGCGTCCGGCTCCCTGACCACGGCGATGGCCGACGCCCGCACCCGCGTCAACCAGCTGCTCGACCGGATCCCGCTGCTCCCGCCCAACCTCGAGCACTCGAACGCCCAGCACGAGGCGATCGTCGACGCGATCCTGGCCGGCGACGCCCCCGCGGCCCGCCAGGCCATGGCGGAACACATCGAAGGCACGGCTTCCCTTCTGCGCGCGTTCCTGGCCTGATCGAGGTCTTGACAGAAGTCTTGACAGGATTCGAACAACCTCGTTAGTTCTCCACAGAACCTCCTCACCCGTTCGGCCGTCATCCATTCGTGACCTTGGCGACCGAGGAAATAGAGGAAGAGAACGAGCAGCCGGACACCCCGCGACGCCGGAGGTGGCGGCGGATCCGACGCATCGGGTACTGGACCTTCGGGCTGCTCGTCGGCGTACCGCTGATCGCCTTCTGGGTCGCCTACCTCGTGCTCGACGTCCGCAGCCCGCAAGAGGTCCTCGCCGGGCTCGACAAGACCGTCGTCCTGCAGTACTCGGACGGGTCGCCGCTGCTCAAGGTGATCCCGGCCGACGGCGACCGGACGTTCGTGCCCTACTCGCAGGTGCCCGAGAAGCTGCGTGACGCCATCATCGCCACCGAAGACCCGACCTTCTGGGACAACCAGGGCTTCGACCCGACCGGCATCGGCCGCGCGTTCCTCACCGGCGTCGGCGGCGGGTCCGGGATCACCCAGCAGTACATCAAGAAGTCCACCGGCGACGACGACGCGACCATCGGCCGCAAGTTCGCCGAGCTCGTCCTGTCCACGAAGATCACCCAGGAACAGAGCAAGGAACAGATCTTCGAGAGCTACGTCAACATCATCTCCTTCGGCCGCGGCACGTTCGGGCCCGCCGCGGCGATGAACGCCTACTTCGGCAAGAAGCTCGACGACTCGATGACGTGGAGCGAAGCCGCCTTCCTCGCCGGGATGATCCAGTCGCCGTCGGTGCACGACCCGGCCGCGTCCGGCGACGCGCACGCCGCCCGGCGCTGGCAGTACGTGCACGACAAGCTCGTGGCCCGCGGATACGTCAAGGCCGGCGAGCCGATGGCCTACCCCGGCGAAGAGATCCAGGCGCCGTCGGAGACCCGCGCGGGCCGCCTCACCTACGACGAGTTCCACATCAAGCAGCAGGTCCTGGCCGAGCTCGAGCAGGACGGTTTCCCGCTCGGCCGGCTCCAGCAGGGCAACATGACCGTCGTGACCACGCTGGACCACGGCCTGCAGGACGCCGCGAAGAAGGCGTTGCAGGACAGGCTGAAGGGCGAGCCGAAGGAGTTCCGCGGCGCGGTGGTCGCCGTCGACCCGAAGACCGGTGCCGTGCGCGTCTACCAGGGCGGCGACCAGGGCGTCCGCGACTACGCGAGCACGCCGCACGCGGCAGGCTCGGCGTTCTACCCCTTCACGCTCGCCGCCGCCCTGCGCCGCGGCTACGGCCCGGACGTGCCGGTCCCCGCGCCCGAGGAGCAGGAGTTCCTCGGCGAGAAGTTCAAGTACCCGGACGTCTGCGGCGTCAAGTGCACGCCGCGCACGGCGATGCAGGCGCACGCCGACGGCCCGTTCATCGCCCTGGCGAAGAAGCTCGGCCCGGACGCGCTGAGCGAAACCGCGCGGCAGGCCGGCATCCCCGAGACCGTCGACGGCACGCCGACCATGCGGGAGAAGGACGGCTTCCTCATCGGGCCGGGCATCGCGATCGGCCGGTACCCCCTGCGGCCGCTGGACATGGCCGGCGCCTACGCGACCTTCGCGAACGACGGCGTCCGCACGACCCCGCACCTGGTGGCGAAGGTGCGCGACGAGAGCGGCGCGGTCGTCTGGGAGCACACCGACACCGCGCGCCCCGCGTTCGACGAGGACGAAGACGCGAGCCGCCGCATCGCCCGGGACGTCACCGGCACGCTGACCGACGGCGGCGGGGCGGCGCTGCGCACCGGCGAGGCCGAGCACGGCAGCAGCCCGGACAACCAGGACGCCTGGGCCGTCGGCTACACCCCGCAGCTGGCCGCCGCGGTCTGGATCGGCTCCGACGACGATCGCCGGCTGGTCGACGCGAACGGCGCGAAGCTCACCGGCGACGTCGTCCCGGCCGACATCTGGCGCGGGTTCATGACGGCGGCCCACCAGCCTGTGCCGGACCGGAAGATCGTCGTGGCCCCGCCGCCGGTGGTGCGGCCGCCGCGGTGAGTCAGCGGACCAGGGCCAGCACGAACCCGTCGTGTCCCTTGGTGCCCACGGTCTGCACGGCGGTCGCGTCCAGCCGCGGCTCGGCGGCGAGGACGTCGACCATCTCGCGCACGCCGAGGACGTCCGGGTCGGTGCTGCCCGCGTCGATCACCCGGCCGGCCCGGACGACGTTGTCGACGACGATCGTCGTGCCCGGCCGCGACAGGTCCAGCACCGCGCGCACGTAGTTCCCGAGGTTGTTCTTGTCGGCGTCGACGAAGATGAAGTCGAACGGCCCGGTGAGCGTCGGCAG
Organism: Amycolatopsis ponsaeliensis; assembly: GCF_030182635.1. Taxonomy (NCBI): domain Bacteria; kingdom Bacillati; phylum Actinomycetota; class Actinomycetes; order Pseudonocardiales; family Pseudonocardiaceae; genus Amycolatopsis; species Amycolatopsis ponsaeliensis. Next base: position 157,617 of record NZ_JAPZLD010000012.1, on the reverse strand, counting down.
CGTGTCGAGCGCGGCGCCGACGCGGATGTCGACGACGTCCTCGCCGAAGCCCGCCCGCGCCAGGTTGGCCTTCGCGACTTCGGCGTGCTTGGGCTCGTACTCGCAGGTCACCAGCTTGCCGCCGGCCGGGAGCGCGCGGGCCAGCCAGATGGTGCTGTACCCGCCGAGCGTGCCGACCTCCAGGATCGAGCGGGCCCCGGCCTGCCGGGCCAGCAGGTTCAGCAGCTTGCCCTGGTTGGGCGCGACGGCGATGCGCGGCAACCCGGCGGCGGCCGAGTCGGCGAGTGCGTCGTCGAGCACCGGATCGGGGGAGAGCAGCGCGCCGGTGAAGTAGTCGTCGACTTCGGCCCAGTTCTGGTCGGTCATGGCACCTCCACCGCCAATCTAGCGGGCTGGGATCATGCTCAGGAGCGATCGAAAGCGGAAAGGTGGACATGGACGACTACCGCGTCGTCGCGGACGCCCTCGCCGCCGACATCGAGGCCGGCCGCCTCCGCCCCGGGGACCGGCTCCCTCCGCAGCGCCGCTTCGCGCGGCAGCGCGGTCTCGCGAACTCCACCGCCGCCCGCGTCTACGGTGAGCTCGTGCGGCGCGGCCTGGCCGTCGGTGAGGTCGGGCGTGGCACCTTCGTGCGGGCCGCGAAACCGCCGCCCGAACCCGCGCTCGCCGAACCCGGGGACGCCCGCGTCGATCTCGAGCTCAACTTCGCCGTCCTGCCCGACCAGAGCGCCCGGCTCGCCAAAGCACTCGAACCCCTGCTGCGCGACGACGTCCTCACCGCGGCCCTGCACCCGATCGGTGCTGCGGGAACTACCACCGCCCGGGAAGCCGCGGCCGCGCTGCTCACCCGTGGCGACTGGCGGCCGGACCCCGCAGCCGTGCTCTTCACCGGCAACGGTCGGCAGGCCATCGCGGCCGCGATCGCCGCGTTCGTGCCGGTGGGGGAGCGGCTCGCGGTCGAGTCGCTGACCTACCCGGTCGTGAAGGCCGTCGCGGCGAGGCTCGGCGTGGAGCTGGTCCCCATCGACACCGACGAACACGGACTCGTGCCGGCCGCCCTGGCCGAGGCAGGGCCGGTGCGCGCGCTCTACGTCCAGCCGACCCTGCACAACCCGCTCGGCACGACCATGCCGCCGAAGCGGCGCGAAGAGCTCGCCGCCGTCGCCGCGCGGCTGGACCTGCCGGTGATCGAAGACGGCATCTACACCTTCCTGCGCGACGACGTCCGGCCGTTCGCCGCGTACGCGCCGGAGCGGACGGTCTTCGTCGACAGCCTGTCCAAGCGCGTCGCGCCCGGCCTCACGGCGGGATTCCTGGTGGCGCCGCCGGCCTGGACCGCGCGGCTGGCGTCGTCGGTCCGCTCGGGTGCGTGGGCCGCGTCGCGCTTCGCCGTCGAAGCGGCGACGCAGTGGATCGTCACGGGCACCCTCGCCGAAGTCGAAGCCGCGAAACGCGCGGACGCCGCCGCGCGGGCGTCAGTCGTCGAGGCGAAGCTGCCGGGACTGCGGGGCGACGCGGCGTCCTACCACCGCTGGTGGGAGCTGCCGGAGCAGTGGCGGGCGGAGACGTTCGTCGCGGCGGCGGCCCGCCGGGGCATCGCCCTGCTGCCTGCCGCGGCGTTCGCGGTGCTGCCGGGCCACGCGCCGAACGCCGTGCGGATCGCCGTGTCGGCCCCGCCGGTGCCGACGCTGGCCGCCGCCCTCGACGTCCTGGCGGCGCTGGCGAACGGCAGCCCGGACGACCTGCTGGCCGACTGACAGCGGGTGCCAGCGGCGTGCCAGCGCGGTGTGCGGCCCGCACCAGGCACCCCCGCCACTCTTCGGTTGTCGCGAACCGAACCGAAGGAGCATCCATGAACGTCACGATCATCGGCGCCGGCCTCGGCGGCCTCACCCTGGCCCGGGTCCTGCACGTCCACGGCATCCCCGTCACCGTCCACGAGGCCGAGTCCTCCCCGATGGCGCGCATGCAGGGCGGGATGCTCGACATCCACGACTACAACGGGCAGCTCGCCGTCGAAGCCGCCGGCCTGGAGGACGAGTTCCGCGAGCTCATCCTCGAAGGCCGCCAAGCGATGCGGATCCTCGACCGGGACGCGAACCTGCTGTACGAGAAGACCGACGACGGCACGGGCGGCCGTCCCGAAGTGCAGCGCGGCGAGCTGCGCCGCATGCTGCTCGACGCGCTCCCGGAGGGCACCGTCCGGTGGGGGCACAAGGCCGCCGGGGCCCGCACCCTCGACGACGGCCGCCACGAAGTGACCTTCGAGGACGGCACCAGTGTCGTCACCGACCTGCTTGTCGGCGCGGACGGCGCCTGGTCGAAGGTCCGGCCGCTGCTGACCGACGCCACTCCGGTGTACGAAGGCACGGCGTTCGTCGAGACGTACCTGTTCCTCGCCGACTCCCGCCACCCCGAGACCGCCAAGGCGGTCGGCGGCGGGTCGATGGTCGCGCACGGCGGCTCGCCGGACGAAGGGATCAACGCCCACCGCGAAAGCGGCGACACCCTGCACACCTACGTGTCGCTCAACCGGCCGCTGGACTGGTTCACGGCCATCGACTTCACCGATCCGGCCGCGTCCGCCGCGCGCGTCGCGGCGGAGTTCGAGGGCTGGGCGCCGGAGCTCACCGCGCTGATCACCGACGGGGACACCACCCCGGTCCTGCGCCCGCACTACTCGCTGCCGGTCGGGCTCCGGTGGGCCCGCGTGCCGGGCGTGACCCTCGTCGGCGACGCCGCGCACCTCGCGCCCCCGAACGGCGAAGGCGCCAACCTCGCCATGCTCGACGGCGCGGAGCTCGGTCAGGCCCTGGCCGCGCATCCCGGCGACGTCGAGGCCGCCATCGCGCAGTACGAGGAAGCCATGTTCGTCCGCGCCGCGACGCCGATCGACGACGCCGTCCTCCTCGAGAGCCTGTTCGGCGACGACGTCCCGGAGACCCTGCTCGAGCTGGTCCGGGGCGAGTGAGAACTAGGGCGCGTACTTCCCGACGAAGCTGCCGCAGGTGACCGCGCGGCCCGTGAGCCGGGCCTGGATCGCCTTCTCCAGGCCGAGGTAGTCGAACACCGGTGTGTCGATCGGGATCGACTCCGGCACCGGGCCGCCGGTCGCGAGCATCCGGATCGAATCCGTCTCGAACAGCACCAGGTAGCCGCCGTCGCGGTTCAGCTCGTCGGCCGTCGCGAGCATCCGCTCGGGTGCGTCGCCGACGATCTCCAGCGGCAGCGGCCACTCCAGCGGGAACGGGTTGCGCAGGCCGAACGCGGGGTAGGCGAACGTGCTGTCCGGCAGGATCGCCGTCTTCGCGGCCGGGAACTGCGCGAGGCAGTCGCGGATCTGCCGGACGAACGTGTGCGTCGAGGGATTGGTGCGGATGCCGGCCATCTTCGGGCTGACGTCGCCGAGGTCGGCGGTCAGCCGGTCGTGCCCGAGGTCGAGGTAGGCCGCCTGGTCGTGGCGCGCGACGACGACCCAGCCGCACACCGCCACCGCCGTCAGGCCCGCCGTCGCCGTCACCCAGCGGCGCGCGAGCCGCGGCCGCGGCGGGACGAGGTGGCTCAGCAGCAGCAACGCCGTCAGCGCGAGGGTGCCGGTGAGCAGCGTCGGCGTGTCGTTGCCCCACGACAGGCTGGTCATGAACCCGGTCGCGAGCACGAGCAGGCCGGCCCACGGCACCTTCCGCGTGACGGCCGCGTTGACCGGCACGCTGACCGCGACGATCCACCACAGGACGTCCGCCCAGCGCGAGGAACCGGTGAACCGGCCGTCGACGACGGTCCAGACGACGGCGGCCGCACCGGCGAGAACGAGCACCCAGGACGCGGCGCGCCCGGCCGCGCCGAGCCGGTCACCGGGCAGCCGGACGGCCAGCAGCACGACGGCGATCGCGGCGAAGAAGCCCAGTTCCCGCATCGGTGCGCGGGTCAGCACCTCGGGGTCTTCGAGCCAGAGCCCGAGCAGCCGCTGGCCGTACGCGGGCACGCCCCCGGTCAGCTGCTCGACCATTTCGGCGAACCCGCCGCCGAGGCTCACCCAGGCCACGTACGCCAGCCCCGGCGCGCCGAGCGCGAGCAGGTCGAGGACGAGCCGCCGCCACCAGCGCGCCGTCCGCAGCGCACCCGCGCGGGTGGCCGGGTGCAGCAGCAGCCACAGCACGCCGATCACCGCGGCGAAGGCGAAGCTCTGCTTGACGAACACCGCGCAGCCGAGCAGCACCAGCCCGCCGCGCCGGGCGAGCGCGCGGTCTCCGCTGAGGCCGGCGTCGAGTGCCCAGGCGCCGCACGCGGTGAGCGCGATGCCGTCGACCGTGTGCCAGGCCATCAGCGGGAAGGCGTTGAGGTTGATCAGCGACGCCGCCGCGACCATCGCGGTCATGCCCGGGCCCCAGTCGAGCACCCGGCGGCGGGTGACCAGCGTGGCGAAGGCGATGGTGGCGACGATGATCTCGATCATCGAAAGGAAGCTCGACCCGAAGAACAGCGGCATCGGGAGGGCGTAGTCGACGACGTGCAGCACCGCGGACCCGAGCGGGCGCGCGGAGATGATGTCGGCGTGCGGGACTTCGCCGTGCAGCACGCGCCACGCCTGGGCGAGGATGAAGCCCTGGTCGGAGGGGTGGAACCCGAAGCGGCCGACGCGCAGTTCGGTGGCCAGTGCCAGCAGGATCACCCAGCCGGCGTGGACGCCCCAGCGCAGCAGCGGCCGGGCGGGTTTCGCGGGCCGGGGTTCCGGGGCGGCGGCGCGCGCAGGACTCGCCACGTCCACGCCAGCCCGCCTTCCGCTCCCCGATCACACCCGGAAAGCGATGGTAGCGGCCTGGCTCGGCACCGGCTTGGACAGCACCACCGGGCCCGCCGGTCCACCCCGGCGCGGCCGGACGTCTTGAATGAGTCATTCAGGTCTTCGGAGGTCCTGAATGAGTCATTCAAGACCTTTCGGCCGGGCGGGGCGGAGTTTCGCGGCAGCCCGGGGGCCGGAGCCGGGCGGCGCGCACCCCGGCTCCGGCCCCTTGCGTCACCCGATGGTGCGCCGGGCGGTGCCGATGGCGGCCGTCTCGGCGGCCATGGCGGATCGTTCCCCAGTACTGCTGATATCCGGCATTCCGAACTCCCCAGTTCACGCCCGTACCGATGTACGGGACTCGCGCGAGGGTAGAAGTACCGTCGTCTCCAGTGCCAGGGTTTCGGCGGAATTCGAGGGGATCAGGCGCGGCGACGCCAGAACAGGCGGGTGACCGCCGCCGCGACCGCCGCCGGCGCGGGCGGGCGGGGCAGGCCGCGCGCCTCGGGCGCGGACTCCGGCATCGCCCGGTAGGCGAGGTGCGCGGCGAACCGGGCGAGCCGCGGCGCGGTGAGCGTCGCCAGCTCGGCGGCCCGGCCTTCGGGCAGGCTGAGGATTTCCGGCCGGTCCGCCAAGGCCTTCACCACGAGCGCGGCCGCGCGTTCCGGGCTGCTCGACGGGATGCCGCGGTAGCCGGTCGGCGCGATCATCGGCGTCCGGACCAGGGGCATCCGCACCGACGTGAACGTGATGCCGTCCGACAGCGTCTCGCGGCCCGCCGTCAGCCCGAACTCTTCCAACGCGGCCTTCGACGCCAGATACGCCGAGAAGCGCGGGGTGTCGGTCTGCAGGCCCTGGGTCGTGACGTTGACGACGTGGCCGAACCGGCGCTCGGCCATCGACGGCAGGAAGCCGAGGATCAGCCGCACCGGCCCGAAGTAGTTGATGGCCATCGTGCGCTCGTAGTCGTGGAAGCGTTCGGTGGACAGCGCGACCGAGCGCCGGATCGACCGGCCGGCGTTGTTCACCAGCATGTCGACCGCGCCGTGGTCGCCGAGCACGTCCTTGACCAGCGCGTCGACGGCGTCGCCGTCGGTGAGGTCGCAGGGGTACGCCGCGGAAGCGCCGCCGGCCGCGGTGATCTCGTCGCGGACCTCTTCGAGCTCCGAAGCACGCCGGGCCACGAGGATCACCTTCGCGCCCTTGCGTGCCACGGCGAGTGCCGACGCCCGGCCGATCCCGGACGACGCGCCGGTGATCAGCACCGTGCGTCCGGCCAGCCCGTGCCGGCGGCGCGCGCGGTCGGGGTCGAGGTGGGCCTGCCAGTACCGGTAGAGCGGCGCCGCGTAGTCGCGCAGCTCCGGCAGTTCGATGCCGCTGCCGAACAACGCGGTCGTCGTGCGCGCGGTGTCGAAGACGACGTCCGTGCTCAGGTGCGGCAGCACTTCGAGGGGAATGCCCAGCTCATCGAGGACGGCGGCACGGGCGGCCCGGCCGCCGGGCACGCGGTCGACGCCGTTCGCTGCCGCGTGCGCGAGCCGGGTGCCCACGCGCCGCACGACCCCGGACGGCCGCGCCGGCAGCACAGCCCGGATCCTCGGCCCGCCGGCGGCGCGCGCGAAGGCGTTGTAGACGGAGTTGAGCGACTGCGGCCGGGCGGCGGCGAGGTGATAGGTCGCCCCGGACGGCGCGTCCCGGTGCATCAGGTGCTCCATCGCCTCGACGACGTAGTCGACCGGCACCAGGTTCGTCGCGCCGAGGCCGGGCGCGGCGAGCGGGAGCCGCGCGGGCAGAGCCGCGAGCCGCGAGATCGTGGGGAAGAAGTAGTACGGGCCGTCGACCTTGTCCATTTCGCCGGTGCGCGAATCGCCGACGACGGCCGAGGGCCGGTAGACGCGGAAGGGCAGGGACTGCTCGCGGACGAGCTTCTCGGCCTGGAACTTCGTCGCGTGGTACGGCGAGCCGAAGTGCTGGCCGAGGTCGAAGTCGGCCTCGGTGAACCGCCCGGCGTGGTCGCCCGCGACGGCGATCGAGGACACGTGGTGCACCAGTCCCGCCTCCGCGGCCAAGGCGAAGGCGAGCAGGTGCCGGGTGCCCTCGACGTTGGCGCGCCGGTTGGCGTCCTCACCGGCGGTGAGGTCGTAGATCGCGCCGAGGTGGACGACGTGGTCGAGGTGCCCCACCCCGGCCGGGTCGACGCCGAGCCGGGGTTCGGCGAGGTCGCCGACCACGGGGTGGAGCTTGTCCGCACCCGGCCAGTCCTGGGCCAGCTTGGCCAGGCGTTCCCGGGAGGTCTCGCGGACCAGCGCGTACACGGCGGACGTCTCCGGCCGCCGCAGCAGGCGGGCGACCAGGCGCTTCCCGATGAAGCCCGTCGCGCCCGTCACGAAGTAGGTCGTCATGGCCGGTCCCTTCCGTCGACGGGCCGACTCTAACCTACTGAAAAGTAGGAACGGTAGTTGTCAGTGTCTTCGGCTCACGGTTCGGCCGTCTCGTCCGCCGTCGCGACGACGGCGTCACGCAGGGCGGCGCGCAGCCGTCCGACGTCGAGCGGGCCGAGCACCGCGGCCTCGCCCGGCGGCGCGACCAGCACTACTTTGTCCTGACTGACGAACACCGTCACGTCCCTGCGCCTGCCGGCCAGATCCCGGCAGCCGACGGACCATTCGCCCCGACTCATGGTCGCCGCCCCTCCGTTTTCTCCTCGTGGTCGTGCTCCGTGCGAGGGTGGGAGCGAAGCCCGGAGGCGCTATGACGCCGGTTCACCCGATTTGCCTACTCGCGGGTTTTGTCTTGCGCTTCGCGGATTTCCGGCGTATCCCCCGGTCGTGGCCGGGCCCGTTCCGGAGTACCGTCCGCACGGACTCGTCGACGTGGGAGGTCACTGATGCCGGAGCCGCGGAAGATCGTCATCGTCGGAGCGGGCTTGGGCGGCGCGTCCGCCGCGGCCGCGTTGCGCGAACGCGGTTATACCGGCGAGGTCCTGCTGATGGGCGCCGACCCGCACCGGCCGTACGAGCTGCCGCCGTTGTCGAAGGGCGTGCTGCTCGGCACCACCGACGAGCCCGACTGGGTGCACGAAGAGAAGTACTACGCGGAGCACGACATCCGCTTCAGCGCGGGCGTCACGGCGACCCGCGTCGAGCTGGGCGCGCGGCTGGTGTTGGACGACGCGGGCGGCGAGCACCGCTACGACCGCCTCGTGCTGGCGACCGGCTCGCGGCCGCGCTCGCTCCCGGTCCCCGGCGGCGACCTTCCCGGGCTGTACACACTGCGCAGCCTCGACGACGCGCTCAAGCTGCGTTCGGCGTTCGCCGAGGCGGAGCGGGTGGTGATCGTCGGCGCCGGCTGGATCGGCTCGGAAGCCGCCGCGGCGGCCCGCACGCACAACGCGGACGTGACGGTGGTGGACCCGGTCGCGGTGCCGCTGGCCACCGTGATCGGCGAGACGGTCGGCGGGGTGTTCCGGGACCTGCACACGGAAAAGGGCGTCCACTGGCGCCTGGGCGAGCAGGTCGCGGAGATCACGGGCGGCCCGGACGGCGTCCGCGGCGTCCGGCTGAGCGGCGGCGACGAGCTGACGGCGGACGTGGTCCTGGTGGCGGTCGGCGCGGCACCCCGGGTGGAGCTGGCCCACGCGGCGGGCTTGGAGCTGTCCGACGACGGCGGGGTGTGCGTGGACGCGGGCCTGCGCACGGCGGCCCCGGACGTGTACGCGGTGGGCGACATCGCGGCCCACTTCCACCCGCGCTACGGGCACCGCATCCGCGTGGAGCACTGGTCGAACGCGAAGGACCAGGGCACGCACGTGGCGCAGAACCTGCTGGGGGAGAACGAGCCGTACCTCGCCTCGCCGTACTTCTTCACGGACCAGTACGACCTGGGCTGCGAATACCGCGGGCTCGCGGACCCGGCGGCGGACGAGCTGGTGGTCCGAGGCGATCTCGCGGCCCGCGAGTTCACGGCGTTCTGGCTGCGCGACGGCGAGGTGTCGGCGGCGATGAACGTGAACATGTGGGACGACGGGGATGCGTTGAGCGCGCTCGTGGACGGCCGGACGAAGGTGACGGCGGAGCAGCTCAAGACCGCGGATCTGGCGTCGCTCACCTGAGGCGTTCGCGGAGCAGGGAGTCGAGCCGTCGCCAAGCGGGCGACGACGCGTTGACGGCGCCCTGCACCAGTGCCGGGATCGCGGAACCCTTGTCGTACGAAGGAAGTTCCTCGCCGTAGCGGGCGTGCGTCGCCGAAATGAGCTTGGCGGCGAGCGCGTCGACGCGGGGGTCCCGCGGGTCGAGGTCGTGCACGCCGTCGTACTCGAGAACGATCGGCAGCAGTGCCGGGTCGGCCAGCATCGACGACTGGTCCCGGAAGTTCGCGCGGGCCGTTTCGGGATGCGTGGCGAACACCAGCAGCCACAGGTCCTTCTGCAGCGCCACCCACCGCTCGCTGAACCCGAGGCCGGACATGCGCGAAAGAAACTCCACGACGTCGGCGGGCAGCGCGGACAGCTGCCCGCCGGCCAGTTGCCGGAGCCGCTCCTGGGTCTCCCGCAGGCCGCGGATGCGGGCGGACAGGTCGTCGTCGATCTGCCGCAACGCCTCGCCGAGACCGTCGCCGGAGCGGAGCTCGCGGATGCGCGCCAGCGGCACGCCGGCCTCGGCGAGCGTGCGGATCTTGATCAGCTCCACGGCGTCGGCCGCGCTATAGCGGCGGTAGCCGGACGCGTCGCGCGGCGGCTCCGGAAGGAGGCCCTTCGCGTGGTAGACGCGGATCGTCTTGGCCGTGACCCCGACGTACCCGGCGAGCTGTCCGATGGTGAGCACCCGGCCATCGTCCCACTTGACCTTGCCCTTGGGGCAAGGTTGCAGGATGGCGGGCATGGCGGACTACGAGACCCTGCGCGCGCTGGCCGACGAGGGCAACGAGACGGCGCTCGACCGGCTCGCCGACCTCGCCGACGCCCGCGGCGACGTCGAAGAGCTGAGCGAGCTGCTCGACGAGGGCTGCGACCACGCCGGCGTCCTGCTCACCCGGCGCGCGGTCGCCGCGGAAGACCTCCTGGAGCTGCAGCGGATCGCCGACGCCGGCCACGAGCCGGCCGGCGAAGAGCTGGAACGCCTGCTCAGGAAGTAGCCGGGCGCGTCAGAGCGAGATAAGCCACCAAGGCCAGCACGGCGAACCCCGCCATCGTCGCGGCCATCGGCACCGCGGTCCCGGGGCCGCCCAGCCCGACCAGCGGCGTCGCCACCGCACCCACCACGAACTGCAGCACCCCCAGCAACGCCGAGGCCGCTCCCGCGGACCGAGCGTGGGAAGCCAGCGCCAGCGAACTCGCGTTCGGCATCACCAGGCCGATGCTCGACACCAGCAGGAACAACGACACCAGAAGAAACGCCAGGGGAGCCCGGACGAACACCGACACCAGCACCGCGGCCCCGCCGAAGACCCCGAGCAGCAAGCCGGAAAGCAGCAGCGCCCGCTCGCGGATCCGCCCCACGAGCCGCCCGTTGAGCTGGCCCGCCAGCACGATCCCGACGCCGTTCACGCCGAAGACCACGCTGTACGCCTGCGGACTCAGCCCGTAGACGCCCTGCAACGCGAACGACGAGCCCGAGATGTAGGCGAACATCGACGCGAACAGCAGCCCGGACGCCAGCGCGTACCCCGCGAACGACCGGTCCAGCGCCAGCCGGCCGTACGTCCGCATCACCTGACCGAGCCGCGCCGGGGACCGCGTCGAAGAAGGCTCGGGAAAGAAGAACACCACCACGGCCAGCAGCAGCGCGCCGAACACCGTCAGCACGACGAACACCCCGCGCCACGACGTCCAGTTCAGCAGCTGCCCGCCGATCAGCGGCGCCAGGATCGGGGCCAGCCCGCTCACCAGCATCAGCGTCGAGAAGAACTTCGTCATCGCGGTGCCCGAGTAGAGGTCCCGCACCGTGGCCCGCGCGATCACGATGCCGGCCGCCGCGCCGAGGGACTGCACGCCCCGCGCCGCGACCAGCAGCCAGGCGTCCGGGCTCACCGCGCACAGCACCGAGCCCACGACGTACAGCGCCAGGCCCACCAGCAGCGGGCGACGGCGGCCCAGCGCGTCCGACAGCGGTCCGAGCACCAGCTGGCCCAGGGCCAGGCCGGCGATGAACGCGCTGAGCGTCAGCTGGACCGTCGTGTCCGCCGCGTGCAGGTCGCCCGCCATCCGCGGCAGCGCGGGCAGGTACATGTCGATCGACAGCGGCCCGAACGCCGAGAGACCACCGAGGACGAGGACGAACTTCAGCTGCGTCCGCCTGCTCGTCGCGGTACGTTCCGGCGTGATGGTCATGCGCCTCCTCGGGTCCCTGACTCCGACCAGCGACGCGGTGACCTGCGCTATTCCGGCTGTGAGCGGTGACACCCCGTGCTCAAACGAGCACTGTACCGGTACTGATCCGATCAATTTCCGGTCGATTGGGCGACGGCTCTGGATTGGCGACCCTGACTGCGATATACATCGGATGTCTGGTCGAGCGGGTGAAGGGAAAATCCGTGCAGCTTGTGCGCCTCGGGGAGCCGGGAAGTGAGCGTCCGTTCGTGCGTGCCGACGACGGCACGACCTACGAGCTGGGCGGCCTGACCGCCGACATCGACGGCGGTTTCCTCGCCGCGGACGGCGTCGCCCGCGCGGCCGCCGCGCTCGCCGCCGGGGAGCTGCCGAAGGCGGACGTCGACGGCCTGCGCGTCGGTCCGCCCATCGCCCAGCCCGGCAAGGTCGTCTGCATCGGCATGAACTACCGCCGCCACGCGGAAGAGACCGGCGCGACGCCGCCGACCGAGCCCGTCGTCTTCATGAAGGCGCCGGACGTCGTGGTCGGCCCGGCCGACGACGTCCTCATCCCGCGCGGGTCGGTCAGCACCGACTGGGAGGTCGAGCTCGGCGTCGTCATCGGCAAGACCGCGCGCTACCTCGACAACGTTGACGAGGCCCTGGACTACGTCGCCGGCTACGTCGTCTCGAACGACGTTTCCGAGCGCGCGCTGCAGTTCCGCACCGCCCAGTGGGACAAGGGCAAGTCGTGCGAGAACTTCAACCCGCTCGGCCCGGCGCTGGTCCCCGCGGCCGAGGTGCCCGACCCGCAGGACCTCGGCCTGCGGCTGTGGATCAACGGCGAGAAGAAGCAGGACTCGTCGACCAAGGACATGATCTTCTCCGTGGCCGAGATCATCCACCACCTGAGCCAGGTCATGGTGCTGCGCCCCGGCGACCTCATCAACACGGGAACCCCGGAGGGCGTCGCGCTCGGCCAGCCCGACCCCAAGCCCTACCTCCGCGACGGCGACGTGATCGAGCTGGAGGTCGACGGCCTCGGCCGCCAGCGCCAGACCGCGAGGCAGGCCTGACCATGGCGAAGATCATCGGCATGGAGGTCCTCGACGTCCGGTTCCCGACCTCCCGGGAACTCGACGGCTCGGACGCCATGAACCCCGACCCGGACTACTCCGCCGCCTACGTCGTGCTGCACACCGACGGCGGCCCGGACGGCTACGGGCTCGCGTTCACCATCGGCCGCGGCAACGACGTCCAGGCCGCCGCGATCCGCGCGCTCGCCCCGCACGTCGTCGGCCGGGACGTCCCGGCCGACGCGGCCGCGCTCGGCGACCTGTCGCGCACGCTTGTCGGCGACTCGCAGTTCCGCTGGCTGGGCCCGGAAAAGGGCGTCGCGCACATGGCCGTCGGCGCGGTGGTCAACGCAGCCTGGGACCTCGCCGCGCGCCGCGCCGGACTGCCCGTCTGGAAGTTCGCGGCGCGGATGACCCCCGAAGAACTCGTCAGTCTCGTCGACTTCCGCTACTTGAGTGACGCGCTCACCGAAGCCGAGGCCCTCGACATCCTGAGGCGCGCGGAACCCGGCCGTGCCGAGCGGACGAAACAGCTGGAAGCGCACGGCTACCGCGCCTACAGCACGTCCCCCGGCTGGCTCGGGTACGCCGACGCGAAGCTGGTGCGGCTGGCCGAACAGGCCGTCGCCGACGGCTTCGAGATGATCAAGCTCAAGGTCGGCGGCAACCTCGAGGACGACGTCCGGCGCATGAAGCTCGCCCGCGAGACAGTCGGCGACGGCATCCGGATCGCGGTCGACGCCAACCAGCGCTGGGACGTCCAGGCCGCGGTCGACTGGATGACCGAGCTCGCGCCGTACGACCCGTACTGGATCGAAGAACCGACCTCCCCGGACGACGTCCTCGGGCACGCGGCCATCGCGAAAGCGCTTGCCCCGATCCGCGTCGCCACCGGTGAGCACGTCCAGAACCGCGTCGTCTTCAAGCAGCTGCTGCAGGCGGACGCGATTTCGGTGTTGCAGCTCGACGCCGCACGCGTCGGCGGGTTCAACGAGAACCTCGCGATCCTGCTGCTGGCCGCCAAGTTCGGCGTCCCGGTGTGCCCGCACGCCGGCGGCGTCGGGCTCTGCGAGCTCGTCCGGCACCTCTCGATGTTCGACTTCGTGGCGGTGTCCGGCACCGACGCGGACCGCTCCATCGAGTGGGTCGACCACCTGCACGAGCACTTCACCGACCCGGCCGTCGTCGAGCGCGGCCGGTACCTCGCCCCGACCGCCCCCGGGTTCTCCGCGCGCATGCACGACGCGACGCTGCGCCGCTTCCGGTTCCCGGACGGTCCCGAGTGGACGGAGACCGCAAGTGAGTGAATTCGAGGGCCTGGTGGCCGCCGTCACCGGAGGCGCCTCGGGCATCGGCCTGGCCGCGGCCACGCTGTTGGCCGAGCGCGGCGCGCAGGTGGCGGTCCTCGACCTGAAGCCGGGCGACGACGGCATCCGCTGCGACGTCTCTTCGGACGACGAAGTCCGCACCGCGATCGACGCTGTCGTGGAACGCTTCGGGCGCCTCGACATCCTCGTCAACAACGCCGGCATCGGCGCGCAGGGCGACGTCACGGGCAACGGTGACGACGAGTGGCACCGCGTGTTCGACGTCAACGTCGTCGGCATGGTCCGGCTCGCGCGCGCCGCGCTGCCGCACCTCAAGAACTCGCCGTCCGCGGCGATCGTCAACACCTGCTCCATCGCGGCCTGGGCCGGCCTGCCCAACCGCGCGCTCTACTCGGCCACCAAGGGCGCGGTGCTCTCGCTGACCCTGGCCATGGCGACCGACCACCTGCCCGACCGGATCCGCGTCAACTGCGTGTGCCCCGGGACGGCGGACACCCCCTGGGTGGGCCGGCTGCTCGACGCCGCCGGCGACCCGGCGGCCGAACGCGCGGCGCTCGCCGCGCGCCAGCCGATGGGCCGGCTGGTCACCGCGGACGAGGTCGCGAACGCCATCGTCTACCTCGCCAGCCCGCTTTCCGCTTCGACCACCGGCACCGCGCTCGCGGTGGACGGCGGCATGTACGGCCTGCGCCCGCGCGGCCCGGTTCAGCCCCAGTAAGAGACTTGATTTCCGCTGTCATCAAGGAGGATGCGGTGCGCAACAGGGTGATCCAGGTGGCCGCGACGGCCGCCGTCTGCGGCCTGGTTCTGGCCGCCTGCGGGTCCACTAAGGACAACGCGTCGGCGCCCGCGGCGGGCGGCGGCTCCGGGGGCAAGGTCGGCGCGACGCTCCCGCTGCTGACCTCGCCGTTCTGGCAGGCCTACAACAACTACGTGCCGCAGATGGCCAAGTCCGAGGGCGTCGACGTCCTCCCGACGGTCAACGCGGACAGCGACCCGGCGAAGCTGATCACCGACATCGGCACCTTCCTCAACCAGGGCGTCAAGGGCCTGGTCGTCACGCCGCTGGACTCGGCCGCGATCGTCGCCGGGCTCAAGCAGGCGGAGAACAAGGGCGTGCCGGTCGTCGCGGTCGACGTCGCTCCCGAGAGCGGCAAGGTCGCCATGGTCGTGCGGGCCGACAACAAGGCCTACGGCACCAAGGCCTGCGACGCGATCGGCGAGAAGGTCAAGTCCGGCAAGGTCGTGCAGATCATGGGCGACCTCGCGTCGGTCAACGGCCGCGACCGCTCGGAAGCCTTCCGCGACTGCATGAAGTCCAAGTACCCCGGCGTTCAGGTGCTGGAGATCCCGGCCGAGTGGAAGGCCGACAAGGCGTCCTCCGGGCTGGACAGCATGCTGACCGCGAACCCGGACATCAAGGGCGTCTACATGCAGGCCGGCGGCGTCTACCTGGCCCCGACCGAGCAGGCCCTCAAGCGCAAGAACCTGTTCTTCCCGGTCGGCGACCCGAAGCACATCGTGCTCGTCTCGAACGACGGCATCCCGCAGGAGCTGGCCGCGATCCGCGCCGGCGAACTGGACGCCACCGTGTCCCAGCCGGCCGACGCGTACGCGAAGTACGGCCTCTACTGGCTGAAGAAGGCCATGGCGGGCGAGACGTTCAAGCCCGGCCCGACCGACCACGACAGCACCATCGTCGAGATCAGCCCCGGCATCCTCGAGGACCAGCTGCCCGCGCCCGTCATCACCAAGGCCAACGTGGACGACAAGGCCCTCTGGGGGAACAACCTGTGACCGCGCTGCCCGCCGGCGAAACCGCCGTCCCGGTGGTCAGCGCGATCGGTGTCGGAAAGCGCTACGGCCCGACCGTGGCGCTGCACGACGTCAGCCTCACCGTGCACCCCGGCGAGTCGCACGCGCTCGTCGGGCGCAACGGGGCCGGCAAGTCGACGCTCGTCTCCATCCTCACCGGTCTGTCCCCCACGGACACCGGGCACGTCGAGTTCGGCGGCGAGCCGGCCCCCGCGCTGACCAAGCAGGACGACTGGAAGGCCCGCGTCGCCTGCGTGTACCAGCACGCGATGGTCGTCCCGCAGCTCACCGTCGCCGAGAACCTGTTCCTCAACCGGCAGGCGGGCGGCGGGTTCTCGATCGGCTGGAAGTCGTTGCGGCGCAAGGCCCGCGAGCTGCTCGACTCGTGGGACGTGCACGTCGACGTCGACACCCCGGCCGGCGAGCTGTCGGTCGAGGACCGGCAGTTCGTCGAGATCGCCCGCGCGCTGTCCTACGGCGCCCGGTTCATCGTCCTCGACGAACCGACCGCGCAGCTGGACAGCCAGGCCATCGAGCGGCTCTTCGAGCGGATGCGCCAGATGCAGGCGGGCGGGGTGACGTTCCTGTTCATCTCGCACCACCTGCACGAGGTGTACGAGGTCTGCCAGGCCGTCACGGTGCTGCGCGACGCGAAGCACGTGCTCACCGCGCCGGTGGCCGAGGTCGGCAAGGCCGAACTGGTCGACGCGATGACCGGCGAACCCGGCGGCCTGTCCGTCCGCGACGCCGCTTCCCGGGAGTCGCTGGAAGCGGACGCCGCGGAGATCTTGAGCGTCGACGGGCTGTCCGGCGACAGCTTCCACGACGTCTCGTTCCGGCTCCACCAGGGCGAAGTCGTCGGGCTCGCGGGCAGCAACGCCAGCGGGAAGCACCAGGTCGCCGAGACGGTCTACGGCCTGCGGACGCCGTCCGCGGGCACGGTCCGCGTCGACGGCAAGCCGTTGCGACCGGGCGACATCCCGGCGGCCATCCGGGCCGGGATCGGCTGCGTGCCGCGCGACCGCCACCACGAAGGCCTGGTGCTGGCGCACTCGATCGCCGACAACGCCACCCTGTCCATCTTGGACAAACTGGGGCGTGGCGGGATCGCGTCGCCGAGTACGCGGCACGCGAAGGCGTCGCAGGCGCTGAAGGACTACGACATCGTGGCCGCGGGCGCCGAGCAGCCGGTGTCCGACCTCTCCGGCGGCAACCAGCAGAAGATCGTGCTGGCCCGGGCGCTGCTGAGCGACCCGCGGGTGGTCGTGCTGATCAACCCGACCGCCGGGGTGGACGTGAAGTCGAAGGAGGCGCTGCTCGCGGTCGTCGA
The DNA here is from genome assembly GCF_030182635.1 of Amycolatopsis ponsaeliensis. Classification (NCBI taxonomy): domain Bacteria; kingdom Bacillati; phylum Actinomycetota; class Actinomycetes; order Pseudonocardiales; family Pseudonocardiaceae; genus Amycolatopsis; species Amycolatopsis ponsaeliensis. The sequence goes on along the minus strand of NZ_JAPZLD010000012.1, from coordinate 140,978 downwards.
CCGGGTGCGCGCCGAGGGCAAGGCGGTGCTGATCGTCAGCGACGAGCTCGACGACCTGCGCCTGAGCGACCGGGTCCTGGTGCTGCGCGCCGGAGCCGTGGTCGCCGAGCACGAGGCCGGGTGGTCCGACGGCGACCTCGTGGCCGACATCGAAGGAGTCGAGCTTTCGTGACCGACGTGATGACCTCTCCGCAGACGGAGCTGCCCGCGCCACCCCGGCGCCGGAAAGCCGTCTGGCTGCGTGAACTCGCGCTGCTGCCCGCGCTCATCGTGGTGTTCGTCATCGGCGGCCTGGTCGACGACACGTTCGTCGGCTGGAGCAACATCGTCAGCATCCTGACCGCGTCGGCGGCGCTGTCGCTGGTCGTGCTGGGCGAGTCGCTGGTGCTGATCACCGGGAAGTTCGACCTGTCGCTGGAATCCACGATGGGCCTGGCGCCCGCGCTGGGCGCGATGGTCGTGATCCCGGCGGCGTCGGCCGGCTTCGGCGTGGAACTGCCCGCCGCGATCGGGCTCTTGGTGATCCCGCTGTGCGGCGCGCTCGTCGGGTTCGTCAACGGCTTCCTGATCGTGAAGCTGAAGCTGAACGCCTTCATCGTGACGCTGGCGATGCTCACCGTGCTGCGCGGCGTGCAGGTCGGGTCGACCAAGGGCAAGACGCTGTTCAACCTGCCGGACTCGTTCACGAACCTGGCGACCACGACGTTCCTCGGGCTGCCGATGTCGGTCTGGCTGGCCGCGGCGCTGTTCGCGATCGCCGGCTGGGTGCTGCGCTACCACCGCGTCGGCCGCGCGCTGTACGCGATCGGCGGCAACCGCGAAGCCGCGCGGGCCGCGGGTGTGCGCGTCGACCGGATCGCGTGGGCCGTGTTCGTCGTCGCCGGGATCCTCGCGGCGATCGGCGGGCTCGCGTACACGGGTTACGTCGGCGCGCTCGGCGCGAACCAGGGCTCGGGGCTGATCCTGCAGGTGTTCGCGGCGGCGGTGATCGGCGGCGTCTCGCTCGACGGCGGCAAGGGCACCCTGGTCGGTGCCCTCACCGGCGTCCTGCTGTTGTCGTCGGTGTCGAGCCTGCTCAACTACGCGCACGTGACAGCGGAGTGGCAGGGCGCGATCTACGGCGCCATCATCCTGGTCGCGCTGATCATCGCCCGGTACGCGGGCGGAAAGCCCCAGACCTGATGGTCACCCGGTGATCATCGGATCACTGTCAGGAGGCTTCCGCGGCCGGCTCGGCGTCCGAATCGGGCACAGTCGGGTCGTCCGCGGTGCCCAGTGCGTTGCGCAGCCACTGCTCCACGCCCGCGACGTGCACGGTCGCCCACGAGCGCGCCAGTTCCGGCTCGCGTGCCGCGATCGCCTCGTAGATCGCCGAGTGCTGCTCCCGGGTCTTCGCGACCGCGCCCTCCTGGGTGAGGCCGCGCCAGATCCGGGCGCGGGCCGTCGGCCCGGAAAGGCTGTCGAGCAGCGAGCAGAGCACCGGGTTGCCGGAGCCGTCGGCGATCTTGCGGTGGAACTGCAGATCGTTGGCGACCAGCGCCTCGACCGTCGGCGAGTCCTCCAGCTCCCCGAGGAGCTGCCCCAGCTCGGTGATGTCGTCGTCGCTCATGTGCAGCGCGGCCAGCGCGGTCGCGGCCGGCTCGAGGATCCGCCGCACGGCGAGGAAGTCGAGCACGGTGTCGTCGCGGTGGAAGTCGACCACGAACGTCATCGCGTCGAGCAGCAGGTTCGGCTCGAGGCTGGTGACGTACGTACCGTCGCCCTGGCGGACGTCGAGCACCCTGATCAGGCACAACGCCTTGACGGCCTCCCGCAGGGAGCTGCGCGAGAGCCCGAGCCGCTGGGCCAGCTCGGCCTCCTTCGGCAGCCGGTCGCCCGGCGCCAGCTCGCCGGAGATGATCATGTCCTTGATCTTGTCGATCGCGACATCGGTGACGGGCATCGTGTCCGCCCTTCCCTGCAACAGACCTCGGATGTTTCGGTGTTACCCCCAGCGTGCCATGTCCCGGCGAAGGAGTGGTGATGACCCACGGACCCGCACCGCAAAGAGTGGCTCTGCACACCCGGCTCAAGCCTGGCAAAGAGGCCGAATACGAGTCCGTCCACGCCGTCATCCCACCAGAGCTGGACGTCGCCCTGCGCGAAGCCGGCGTTCGCACCTGGCGGATCTGGCGTAACGGTCTCGACCTCTTTCACGTCGTCGAAGTGGACGACTACGCGGCGATGCGGGCGGCGTTGCGGGAGCACTCCGCGAACGTCCCGTGGCAGGCCAGGATGGCCGAGCTGCTGGCCGTCGAAGACGACTACTCCGGCGACGACACCGGCATCGGGCTGGTCTGGGAACTGCCGGTGAAGGAGTGACGGCGTTGGAACTCTCCCTGTCCCCGCTCGGGCTCGGCTGCGCGCAGCTGGGCAACCTCTACCACGCGATCAGCGACGAGACCGCGGCCGCGACCGTGCGCCGCGCGTGGGACGAGGGCGTCCGGTACTTCGACACCGCGCCGCACTACGGCCTCGGCCTGTCGGAGACGCGCCTCGGCGCGGCGCTGCGGTCGTATCCCCGCGACGAGTACGTGCTCTCGACGAAGGTCGGCCGCGTGCTGGAGCCGAACCCGGACGGCGCGGGCGCGCGCGACGACCAGGGCTTCGCCGTCCCGGCCGCGTACAAGCGCCGGTGGGACTTCAGCCGCGACGGCGTCCTGCGCTCTTTCGAGGACAGCCTGACGCGGCTAGGGCTCGACCGCGTCGACATCGTCTACGTGCACGACCCCGACGACCACTTCGAGGAAGCCCTGCGCGGCGCCTTCCCCGCGTTGCGTGAGCTGCGGGACCAGGGCGTGATCCGCGCGTTCGGCGCCGGGATGAACCAGGCGCCGATGCTCACGGAGTTCGTCCGCCGGACCGACCTCGACGTGCTGCTGGTGGCCGGGCGCTACACGCTGCTCGACCAGCCGGCGCTCGACGAGCTGCTGCCGCTCTGCGTCGATCGCGGCGTCTCGGTCGTCGCCGGCGGCGCGTTCAACGGCGGCATCCTGGCGACCGCCGAGCCGGGCCGCGTCTACGACTACGCCGACGCCCCGCCGGAGCTGGTCGAGCGCGCCGGGCGGATCGCCGAGGTCTGCGCGCGCCACGGCGTCGAGCTGCCGGAAGCCGCGCTGGCGCTGCCGATGGCGCATCCCGCGGTGGCGTCGGTCGTCGTCGGCGCGCATGATCCGGACCAGGTCAGCGTCAACGCACGACGCGCGCGGGCCGCGGTGCCGCTCCAGCTGTGGAAGGAACTGGTCGACGCGGGCTTGCTGCGCGCCGACGTCGTCATCGCCGAAGGAGCCTCATGATCGACGCGCACCACCACCTGTGGGACCCGTCGCGGCGCGAGTACCCGTGGATGGCGGGGGCGGCGCTCGACCCGATCCGCCGTCCGTACACGGTGGACGACCTGCGCGCGGTGACCAAGGCGGCCGGCGTGCACGCGACGGTGCTGGTCCAGACGGTGTCGTCGGCCGAAGAGACTTCGGAGTTCCTCGCGACGGCTTCGGCGGAGCCGGTCATCGCGGGCGTGGTCGGCTGGGTGGACCTCGCGGCCCCGGACGTCGCCGACCGGCTGGCCGCTCTTCGTGAGGAGGGCCCGCTGGTCGGGATCCGGCACCAGGTGGAGAACGAGCCGGACGACGATTGGCTGCTGCGCCCGGCGGTGGTGGCCGGGCTGAGCACGGTGGCGTCGGCGGGCCTGGCGTACGACCTGCTGGTGCGCCCGGCGCAGCTGCCCGCGGCGGCCGAGGTGGCGTTGCGGTTGCCCGAGCTGCGGCTGGTGCTGGACCACGCGGCGAAGCCGCCGATCGCGGCGGGGGAGTGGGAGCCCTGGGCGTCCGGGGTTGCTGCGCTGGCGGCGCGCGAGAACGTCGCGTGCAAGCTCTCCGGGCTGGTCACGGAGGCGGACTGGACGGGCTGGGAGGTCGGTCACCTGCGCCGGTACGTCGACCACGTGCTGGACGCGTTCGGTCCTTCGCGGATGGTGTTCGGCTCGGACTGGCCGGTGTGCGAGCTGGCGGCGTCTTATGAGCTGGTTCTGGACGCGGCGATCGCGCTGACCGGCGGGCTTTCCGACGCCGAGCGGCTGGGCGTGTTCGAGCACAACGCCCGCCGCGTCTACGGCTTGGATGCGAGCGGGGAGACCTCCCCCAGGGGGTAGAAGAGGTTTCCCCGCTCGCGGCTGGGAGGTCTAGAACTCTTCGTCGTGGATCATGCCGCGCAGCCGGGTCAGGGCGCGGTGCTGCGTCACGCGGACGTTGCCCGCGGAGATCCCGAGCGCTTCGGCGGTCTCCTGCGCGGAGAAGCCGACGGCGATGCGCAGGGTCAGGATTTCCTGCTGCACCCGCGGCAGCGACGCGAGCAACCGGCCGAGGCGGGCGCCGAGGTCGAGGTGCAGCGCGTGGGTCTCGGGCTCGTTGCCGGCGACGAGCGGGCGCTCCGGGAGCTCGGGGACGGGCTCGGAGCGGTCGCGGGCGACAGCGCGGTAGGCGTCGGCGACCTTGTTGGCCGCGATCGCGTGGACGAGGTAGAGGAAGGAGCCGCCGCGGTCCTGATAATCCGGAAGGGCCTTCAACACCGCGAGGCACACCTCCTGGGCGACGTCGTCGGCCGAGAGGTAGGAGAGGTCGCGGCCGCCCATCCGCGCCCGGCAGTACCGCACCACGACCGGCTCGATCATCTGGAGCAGGTTGTGGATGGCGGCGGGGTTGCCCTCGCCCGCGTCCTTGACGAGCGGGTCGAGGTCCTCCTTGGTGAGCCGTCCGCTGGGCCTCGGAGATGACTCCAGACTGCGATAATCGCGATCGCTGTTGTCGGACTGCTCGGCGGTCCTCGTCGGTGCTGTCATGAGTCGTCTCCCCGGCCGACCCTCGACCGTCGCTGCCGGGGGATCAACTCTCTGTGACGTTCCGATCGCAGATACTCCGGGAGACCCGGTCTTACCTGCGTTCCGTGCGACGCTGGGTAATCGTAAGCACGGGATGGCGCATCAGTCCAGATTTCAAGTACCAATACCCCGTTAGCAGCAGTGACCGTGATGTTCCCGCGACCAGACCCCGCACATTGCGATTAATCGGTTTCAGGATGTGCCGAGTTCACCCGTCAGTGGAGGACGGCCACGGAAGCGGCAGTCATGGTCACGGCGAGCGACGCGACGGCGGGCAGAAGAGGACTCATCGCGGCGGGCCGGGCGGTCCGCAGAGCTCGTTCCCGGCGCACGCCCACGGCTGCGAGCAGGGCAGATGTCACGGCGGCGAGCAGCACGGGGACGAGCGAGACACCCCAATGGCGCTGGGCGGCGGAGTGCAGGAGAAGTACGGTGCAGGCGGCGGAGGCGAGAGCGGTCCGCCGCCAGGCGAGCCCGGTGCGCTCGGCTTGGGCGCCATCGGGGGTGGTCACGGGATTACCCGCAGGCGGATGACGGTACTTCTGACGTCGCGATAATCGCAAAGCGCGGGTATTCGGGGGAAGGCCTGGAGTCGGGCGACGTTGGGCCGAATGGCTTGAACGGCTCCTGGTGGCGCTGGGCGGGGCTGTTCGGACGGCCTAACGGCATGTGCGGTCCGTGGCGGAGTGTGCGGGAAGGGTCCGGCTGGGGTTGCGGTGGTGAGCTGCCGAATGTTCGAGCGCGGTTGCGCCCGGATGGCTCGGCGGGGCTGGTGCCGGTGTCGGATCGGTGTGGTCTGTGTGCCGTGTGGCCGGGGCGCCTCGGTCCGCTGTCGGCTGGGTCGGATTCCCACGGCCGATGGCGTCTGCCCGAGTTCGGCCGCGGCGGGCCTGCCCGCCATCCGCGATCGGCGCGCCGGTGCGGTTACCGCGGCGGTCCTGCCCGCCGCCCGCGAGCGGTGCGCCGGTGCGCTTGCCGCGCTCGCCTCGGTCAGCTGCTGACTGGGCCGAAACCCCGCGACCCATGGCATCTGCCCGAGGCCGGCCGCGGCGGGCCTGTCCGCAGCCCGCTCGTGCCGCGCCGCGTCCGGCTCCCTCACGACACCACCAGCAACACCGCCGCCGCCACGGTCAACGCCAGCAGCCCTCCGGTCAGCGCCACGATCGTCCAGCTCCGCGGCAACGGCTCACCCGCCCGCATCGCGATCTGCACCCGCCGCCACCGCGGGTACGCCGTCGCGGCCAGTGCTGCCGCCAGCACCACGCACAGTCCGGCGAGCACCGCGCTGGCCGCCGCCGGGGCCGGGACCAGCTGGTGTACCGCGACCCCGCCCGCCAGCAACCCCAGCGCCGTCCGGATCCACGCGAGGAACGTGCGCTCGTTGGCCAGCGTGAAGCGATAATCCGGTTCACTGCCGCCCTCGTGGGGCTTGATGTCTTCCGAGGCCACGCCTCCAGACGCTAGCCGCTGTGCGCCGGCGTGGCCGCCCGGTGCGCGAACACCCACCAGCGCAGCACCGCGAACCGCACGAACCCGCCGACCAGGCTGGCCAGCAGCAGCGTGCCGGTCTCCTCCCACGACGTCGGCCGCTCGACGACCGCGTCGAGGATCGCCAGCACCGCCGACCCGTACCCGGCGTAGAACGCGAACGTCAGCAGGTCCTGCAGGTGCCGCTTCCCGGCGTTGCTGGGCCGCCCGGCGAAGGTGACGCGGCGGTGGAACTCGGTGTTCCCGATCGTGGTCAGCGCGATCGCGACCAGGTTCGCCACCTGGGAGCCGAGCTCGTCGCGCAGCAGCAGGAACAGAACGGCCTGCACGCCAGTCGTCACTACGCCGGCCACGACGTACCACGCGGCATGCGTGCCGAGCTCGTGGTGCCGTTCCGGGTCGGTGGCGAGCAGCCGGTGTCCCGGTGCGCACCTGGTGGTGGCCATGATCCGAAGCTACCCCGCGTTCACAAACTTGTGAATATGTTAAACCCGTTGAAGAAATGTGATCCCGGTGACACCGGCCGGGTTTGAAGCCCCCGACGCCCCGGGTAGGTCACCGGCGATGACGGGAGAAAGCAGTGAGTGAACCGCAAGGCTTGGACCCCAGCGAGGCGCTCGACGAGGACGAGCTGCGCGTGGACCCCCTCGAAGCGGGTGTCGAGCCGCCCGAGCACTGGAGCGCCGCCGACCGCTTCGGCACCACGCCCAGAGAAGCTCGCGAAGGCGAGCCGATGGACCAGCGCCTCGCCGAAGAGGTGCCGGACACCGAGCCGGAGCCGGTCCCGGAACGCCCGCTCGCGGCGACCCCGGCCGACCAGCTCGACGAGACCGTCGAAGACGCGCCGGCGGACTTCGAGCCGGTGACTCCGGCCGACGAGATCCCGCGCCGCCACGCCGACCCCGATCCGCGCGAAGAGGCGGACTATGCCGGCGGGTCCGTGGCGGACGCCATCCGCGAGGCGCGGCAGGGCTGATCCGCTCAGACTGCACACCCGAACGGGCGCCCTTAGCGTGGGGCACCACAGTGCATCCGACCGCGACGAAGGGAAGGCCGAAGATGCTGACCGTGACCGAAGCCGCCGCCGAGGCGATCACCGCACTGACCAGTCAGGGGGAGGGCGACGCCGGGCTCCGCCTGGCTGTCCAGAACGCCGACGGCGAAAGCGCCCAGCTGGCGCTGTCCGTCGCCCCCGAACCCGCGGCGGGCGACAGCGTGCTGGGTGCCGAGGAAGGCCCGAAGGTCTTCCTGGAACCGCAGGCCGCGGCGTTGCTCGACGACAAGGTGCTCGACGTCCAGGAGGACGAAGCCGGCGGAGTCGCCTTCGCCGTGCTGCCGCAGCACACGAGCTGACCACGGCGGACGGGCCCTCCGCAGCGTCGCGGGGAGGCCCGTTCGCCGGGCGGTTCGCTAGCGGGCCGCCCAGTCGCGGACCAGTTCCGCTGCACGCGCCCGCAGCAGTTCCGCCGCATTCGCCTGCGCATGCTCCACCGACGGCGCGTGGTCGATCAACGCGCTGCTCCCCACCACGCCCAGCCGCGCCAACCCGGCGGCATCGAGCCGGATCCGCCCGGCCAGCGCCAGCAGCGGTATCCCCCGCGCCCGGTCCGCGATCCCGGCCGGCGCCTTGCCGTTCAGGCTCTGCTCGTCGAGCGAACCCTCCCCGGTGATGACCAGGTCCGCGCCCACCAGAGCGTTGTCGACCCCGGTCAGCCCCGCGATGAGGTCGAACCCGGATTCGACGATCCCGCCCAGCGCGATCGCGCCCGCCGCGACCCCGCCACCGGCGCCCGCACCCGGAATCCGGGAGACGTCCGGAGCGCCACCCACCTGGAGAGCGTGCGCCCACCGGCCCAGCGCCTCGTCGAGCAGCTTGACCTCCGAAGGCCCCGCGCCCTTCTGCGGCCCGAACACGGCGGCGGCGCCTTCCGGGCCCAGCAACGGGTTCGTGACGTCGGTGGCGACGGCGACGCTCACCCCGGCGAGGCGTTCCCGGACCGGCGTCAACTCCGTCGACGCCACCCGCGACAGCGTCGCGCCGCCCAGGCCGACCGGCGCGCCGAACGCGTCCAGCACGCCGCCGCCGAGCGCGCCGAGCATCCCGGCCCCGCCGTCGGTGCTGGCCGTGCCGCCGACCGTCAGGACGAGCCGGCGAGCGCCGTGGATCAGCGCGTCCGCGAGCAGCTCCCCGACGCCCCAGGTGTGCGCGCCCAGCGCGGTTTCCGGGCTGGGCTCGACGAATTCGATCCCGCACGCGCGCGCCGACTCGATGTACGCCGTGCCGTCCAGCACCGCATAAGAAGCCTGGACCGGGTCTTCGAGCGGCCCGCGGACGGTCAGCCGGACGATCCGCGCGCCCGCCGCTTCGAGGACGTCGAGAGTGCCTTCGCCGCCGTCGGCGACCGGGCAGGTGACGATTTCGGCGTCCGGTAAGGCATCTCGCACGCCGAGCGCGATGGCCTCCGCGGCCTCGACCGCGGTGAGACTGCCCTTGAACTTGTCGGGCGCGATGACGATCCGGGTCATGGCTTCACCTCCGTCAGCGGGGGACGCCCGGCGAGCACCGCCGCGACGTTGCGGGCCGCCAGCACGGCCATCGCCGTGCGCGTCTCGACCGTGGCGGACCCGAGGTGCGGGCTCAGCACGACGTCGTCGCGGCCGAGCAGCCGCGGTTCGACGTCGGGCTCCTTCTCGAACACGTCCAGCGCGGCGCCGGCGATCTCCCCGGCTTCGAGGGCGTCGGCCAGCGCGGCTTCGTCGACGACCGGGCCGCGCGTCGTGTTCACCAGGTACGCACCGGGTTTCATGGCGCGCAACGCGGCCGCGTCGATGAGGTGGCGCGTCTCCGGGGTCAGCGGGCAGTGCAGCGAGACGACGTCCGAGCGCGCCAGGAGCTCTTCGAAGGAAACGGACCCCGCTTTCGACCGTCCCGAGTGGACGATCGACATGCCGAACGCCTCGGCCCGCTTCGCCACCGCCCGGCCGATCTGGCCGAACCCGACGATGCCGAGCGTCTTGCCCTGCAGGCCCGAGCCGAGCAGAAAACCGAGGTGGAACGACCACGGCGTGCGCGAGCGCAGCAGCCGTTCGCCCTCGCCGATCCGCCGGGTCACCGCGAGCAGCAGGCCGAAGGCGAGGTCCGCGGTCGCGTCGGTGAGCACGCCCGGCGTGTTCGTGACGACGACGCCGCGCCCGGCCAGCGCCGGGACGTCGACGTTGTCGTAGCCGACGGCGACGTTCGCGACCACCTTCAGCCCGGGCCCGGCGGCGTCGGCCAGCGCGCCGTCGAGCCGGTCGTGCAGCATGCCGACCACCGCGTCCGCGCCGGCGGCGAACTCGTGCAGCTCCCCGGGCGTCAGCGGGCGGTCGGCGGGCGACACCACCACGTCGCCCGCCTCGGCCAGGACCTTCACCGCGTCGTCGGGAATCCATCGGGTCACCGCGATCTTGGGCACCCCGACAGCCTAGTTCACCGCTCTGACGATTCAGCCCCGCTGGACCGCGTCGAGGACGATCTCCGACTGCGCGGCGGCCCCGGCACCGTTGGGGTGGAAGGGGAACGCGAGCAGCAGCGGGTTGCTCACCGAGATCGGGATCAGGCCCTCGGCGTAGCGGACGGTGGGCGCCTGGCACGCGTCGTGCCCGACGGTCGGGGTGTAGGTGTCGACGAGCTCGGCGTCGTTGGCCGCGGCGACCCGCGCCAGCATGGCGTTCATCTGGAGGAACTTCGCCTGCAGGTAGGCGACGTCGCCGTCGGCGATGGGGATCACCGGCCAGCACCCCTTCCCGCTCGCGGGGAGCCCGGCGAGGTAGTTCACCAGCAGGACCCGTGCCTGCGGCGAGCGCTCGTGGATCCCCTGCAACGCGCTAGCGACCTTGGGTTCGCTCGCCTTGACCGCGTTTTCCAGCTGGTCGACGCCGCCCGCGGTGAACTTCGCCTTGCACGTGCTCACCGGCAGGAGGTTGAGGCACTTCGTCACGGCCGACGCGAGCCCGATGTCGTTGCCGCCGATGCCGACGGTCACCAGGTCGGTGGTCGGGGTGAGCCGGTCGAACTGCGGCGGGTTCGTCCCGCCCAGCGGCAGCTTCTGCGGCTGCGTGAAGTCGGTCGTCGTGGCCCCGCCGCAGCTGGCGTCGCGGAACGTTTCGACGCCGAGGGCGCCGGCCACCTCGTGTGGGTAGTCCGAAGTGGACTGTGCGCAGTCGAGCGGGGTGAACTGGGTGGCGGGTGGGAGGGTGACGAAGACGTCGGCCGTCCAGGAGTCACCCAGGGCGACGTACTCGTGGTAACCCGTGCTCGCCGACGCCGGAGCGGCGAAGGCGAGCAAGGCGAGCGCGGGCACGACGAGCAGAGCGGACAGGCGCTTGCGCATGCTGCCTCCGTTGGCGAGCGAAGTGAAGGACTTTCACATTCGGCTCACGTCCGGTGAAAAGTCAATCCAGGTCACCCGTCCTGGTGACGCCGGTCGGCGTGGGTATTCAGACCCTGGTCAGCCGCGCCACCGCGCTCGCGTACCCGCTCCCGGGCAGGTCGACGTCGAGACCGTGGCTCAGCAGCACCGCGCCGTCGTGCACGACGCCGTCCTGGTCGCGGTAGCGCCCCGCCGGGTTCAGCCCCGCGAGCCGCGGCGGCGTGATCGGCCGCGCGAACTCCGCGGGCCGCCGCCAGAAGAAGACCACGACGTCGTTGTCCAGCACGTACTGCACCGCGGTCAGCGCCGACTTCGCCGGGTCCGCCAGCCGGTACAGCTCGCCGTGCTGCACCACCGGCCGGATTTCCTTGTACAGTGCGACGAGCGCCGCGGCCTCCTCGAGTTCCGCGTCGCTCCACTTCGGCAGGTCGCCGCCCAGGCCGAGCACGCCCGCCATCGCGACGTGGAACCGGAAGCTCAGCGGTGCCTCGCGGCCGGTGGTCGGGTTCGGGCTGTCGGTGACCCAGGCCGACATGGTGCCGGCGGGGTAGAGCTGGCCGTAGCCGTGCTGGATGGTGATCCGGTCGGCGGCGTCGGTGTTGTCGGACGCCCAGATCTCGTCGGTGCGCGCGAGGATTCCCAGGTCGGTGCGCCCGCCGCCGCCCGCGCAGCCCTGGATCCGCAACGCGGGGTGATCGGCGCGCAGCCGGTCCAAGATGGTGTGCACCGCGCGGACGTGCCCGACCCAGAGCCGTCCCGCGTCGTCGCCCGCCGCGGGCCAGCCGGCCTCGGTGAACGCGCGGTTCATGTCCCACTTGAGGTAGTCGATGCCGTGCTCGCCGACCAGCCGGTCCAGCCACTTGTGCGCCCAGTCCGCGACGTCCGCGCGCGCGAAGTTCAGCACGAGCTGGTTCCTGAGCGTGGTTCGCGAGCGGTGGGCCATGTGCAGCACCCAGTCCGGGTGGGCGCGGTAGAGATCGCTGTCCGGGTTGACCATCTCCGGCTCGACCCACAGCCCGAACTTCATCCCGTGCGCGTGGACGGCGTCGGCCAGCGGCCGCAACCCGGCCGGGAAGCGCTGCTCGTTGGCGGTCCAGTCGCCGAGCCCGGCGGTATCGCCGGTGCGGGCGCCGAACCAGCCGTCGTCCATGACGAACAGCTCGGTCCCGAGTTTCGCCGCGGCCGCCGCGAGGGACGTCTCGGTCTGCTCGTCGACGTCCCAACCGGTCGCCTCCCAGGAGTTGTAGACGATCGGCCGCAGCTCCTCGGGGTGTGGCTGGACGAACTCGCGGACGTAGGCGTGCCACCGCCGGCTCGTGCCGCCGAAGCCGTCGGCCGCGTAGAGCCCGGCGAACACCGGCGTCTCCCAGGTTTCACCGCGCAGCAGCCGCCAGCCGACGTGCTCGTGGCCGAACCCGCCGGTCCACGTGACGCGGCCGGTGTGCGTGCGCTCGACCGTGATCCGCCAGCTCCCGCTCCACGCGAGCGCGGTGCTCCAGACCTCGCCGGACGCCTCGGTCGCGTCACCCGCGTCGAGCATCACCCAGGGGTTGACCTGGTGGCTGGACACGCCGCGGCGGCTGGTCAGCGTGGTTTCGCCGACCGGCACCGGTTCGCGCAGCACGCCGTACTCGGCGCTCCACGCGCCGGAGGTCCGGGTGAGCCGCGCGCCGTCGCGCCGGGGGAGCGTCCACGACGCGGAATCCGTGCGCAGCAGGGAAATCGGGGCTTCGCCGGTGTTGCGCAACGACGTCCAGCGCTCGACGACTTCGCCGCGGGCGCGGTAGTGCAGCGAGAGTTCGAGGGGGTAGTGGCGGTCGGCGAGCCGGACGACGAGCGCGTCGTCCTCGATCGCGAAGCCGTCGTAACGCCACTCGAGGGCTGACGTCCCGTCCTCGTACCGCACGGCCAGCGCCGCGACGCCGAAGAAGGCGCCACCCTCGGCCGGCAGCTCCTGCCGCTCGTCACCCGGCTCGTCGAAGCTGCTGTCGGCCAGGTTGCGGCGCGCGGCGACCTGCGTGGCTTGGGCCAGCGTCAGCGGCGGACCCCAGTGGACGTGGCGCGGCCGGTCGTCGGCGTCGAGCCGGAAGGCGTACGAGCTCTCGGGGGTGCGCAGCAGCCAGAGCCGGTGCGCGGGGTCGTGTTCGACGAGCGACATGATCCCGAGCGTAGGCATGACCAGCCGAAAAATAAATTCTTGACGAAGTTAATTAATCCTGCCTACCCTTCCGGCCATGCCTCGCAGTGCACCGGCAAGGGCGCCGATCACCAGTCCCGCGGCAGCGACCGTGTTCACCACGGTCCTGACCGAAGGGCCGGTCTCCCGCGTCGACGTCGCCCGGCGCACCGGGCTCTCCTCCGCCGCGGTCACCAAGGCGGCCCGGCCCTTCATCGAAGCCGGTTACCTCGAAGAACTCGCCTCCGAAGGCCGCACCGGCCCCGGCGCCGGCCGGCCCGCGAACCCCCTCGCGATCCGCCCCGACCGCGAGTACTTCGTCGGCGTCAAGATCACCGGCGACGACCTGATCGGCGTGGTCACCGACCTGCGCGCCGACGTCCGGGCCAGCGCCCACCATGCGCTGACCAGCCACGACACCGGCCACGTCGTCCGCGCGCTGGCCGACCTCGTCGGCGAACTGCTGGCCGGCCCGACCCCGGACGGCACCAGCAACCTCCGCGAGCGCGCCTACTGCCTCGGCGTCGCGGTGTCCGGCGACGTCGACCGCGCGTCCGGCGTGGTCCGGTACTCGCCGTTCCTCGGCTGGCGGGACGTCCCGCTGGCTTCCCTCTTGGAAGACGCCACCGGGCTCACCGTGACGCTGGAGAACGACGTCAAAGCCCTCGCCGTCGCCGAGCAGTGGTTCGGCGAAGGTGTCGGCGCGTCGTCGTTCGCGCTGGTCACCGTAGGAACGGGCATCGGCAGCGCGCTCGTGGTGAACGGCGACCTGGTCCGCGGCGCACACGGTGTCGCCGGCGAGATCGGGCACGTCCCGGTCGCCGACGGCGGACCGCCGTGCCACTGCGGTGGCCGGGGCTGCGTCGAGGCGATCGCGTCCACCGAAGCGATCCTCGTCCGCGCTCGCGAGGTCTCCGGCGAACCCACGCTGGGCATGGAAGACGCCGTGGCCCGCGCCCGGGGCGGCGACGAGCCGCTGCGCGAGGTGTTCGCCGCGGCGGGCCACGCGATCGGTCTCGGCCTGGCGGCGCTGGTCAACCTGTTCGGCCCGGAACGGGTGGTCGTCTCCGGGGAAGGCGTCGCCACCTACGACCTGTTCGAGGACCAGATCCGCCGGACCTTCGCGGTCCAGGCGTTCGGCAGCGCCGCCCGCTGCGGCCTGGTGATCCGGCCGCTGCCGTTCGAGGAGTGGGCACGGGGCGCGGCCGCCGTCGCCATCCAAAGTCTTTTCGTCGCCGAGAGCGTCTAAGGAGTCCCTGTGAGCCCCATGAATCGTCGAAGCTTCCTGGTCGGTTCCGTGTTGTTCGCCGGGGGAGCGGCCCTCGCGGGCTGCACCTCGGACCCGCTGAACAAGAACGCGGGCGCCGCAACGGGTGCCAAGGTCACGCTGCAGCAGTGGTACCACGCGTACGGCGAATCCGGGACGCAGCAGGCCGTCCAGCGCTACGCGCAGGAGTTCACCAAGGCCAACCCGGACATCGCGATCAACGTCAGCTGGATCGCCGGCGACTACGAGACCAAGCTCAACTCGGCGATGCTCACCGCGCAGGCGCCCGACCTGTTCGAGCTGGGCGACTTCCGGTACCAGAACGTCAAGAACGGCCTGCTCGCGCCGCTCGACGACATCATCACGCCCGCCAAGGCCGACTTCAGCCCGGCCGCGCTCGACACCGTGACCGTCGACGGCAAGGTCTACGGCGTCAAGATGATCGACGACGTCATGATGCTGTACTACCGCAAGTCCGCGCTGCAGGCCGCGGGCGTGCAGCCGCCGCAGACGTTCGCCGAGCTGCTCGACGCGACCCGGAAGCTGAACAGCGGCAAGCAGAAGGGCCTTTACGTCGGCACCGACGGCGTCGGCGAGGCCGCGACGCTCCTGCTCTGGTCGTCCGGCGGCGACTTCTTCGACAGCAGCGGCAAGAAGGTCGCCTTCGCCTCGCCCGAGGCCGTCGCCGCGATCGCCGGGCTCAAGCAGCTGCACGACACCGGCGGCCTGCTCCAGGGCTACCCGACCGACTGGTCCGACCCCGGCGCGTTTGCCAATGGCGCCACGGCGATGCAGTGGGGCGGCCTGTGGTCGCTGCCCGACATCAAGAAGGCGCTCGGTGACGACTTCGGCGTCGTCGCGTGGCCGAAGTTCGGGGACGCCGGCAAGCAGGTCGCGCGGGTCGGTGGCTGGTACCAGCTGGCCAACGCGAAGTCCCAGAACCTGGACGCGGTCAAGAAGTTCATCGACTGGCTGTGGATCAAGAACGCCGACCTGCAGAAGGACTGGTGCGTCAAGTACGGCTTCCACATCCCGGCGCGCAAGCCGGTCGCCGCGCAGACGACCGAGTTCTCGAGCGGTCCGGCGAAGGACGCCGTGACGATCTCGCAGCAGAACGGCAAGTCGTACTCGGGGCTGTGGAACAAGGCGTCGGCGACGCTGTTCCTGCAGGCCGCGACGAAGATCGCGAACGGGGCGGACCCGGCCGCCGAACTCGGCGACGCGGCGAAGAAGGCCCAGGCCGAAGTCGACAAGCAGCTGGCCTGATGACGGCCGTGATGGAGGAGGCTCCGCCGGTCACGGTGGCGGCGAAGAAGCGCCGCCGGCGTCGTGACTGGCGGGCGATCGGCGCGTTCGCGGTGCTGACCGGGCCCGTGGTGATCGGGCTGGGGCTGTTCAAGTACGTCGCGATCGCGTGGAGCTTCCTGCTCAGCTTCAACGACGCCCGCGGCACCATCAGCATCGGCCACTGGATCGGCTTCGACAACTACGCGTTCCTGCTCGGCGACGACGCCTTCCTGACGTCTCTGTCGACGATCGCGCTCTTCACCGTGTTCATCGTGCCGATCACGTTCGTCGCGTCGCTCGGCCTCGCGGTGCTGATCAACAGCATCAAGCGCGGCAAGGCGTTCTTCCGGACGATCTTCCTCATCCCGGCGGCGGTGTCGTACGTCGTCGCGGCGCTGGTGTGGAAGATGGCGCTGTTCAACGGCCTGCCCTCCGGCGTCGCGAACGTCCTCGGCGGGCTGTTCGGCGCGGACCCGGTGCCGTGGCTGTCGGAGACGAGCCCGCCGGTGTACTGGGTCGCGGTGGTGACGCTGCGGCTGTGGCTGCAGGTCGGGCTGTACATGATCCTGTTCCTGGCCGGGCTGCAGGCGATCTCGCCGTCGCTGTACGAGGCGGGCGAGCTGGACGGCACGACGAAGTGGCAGGCCTTCCGCTACATCACGCTGCCGCAGCTGCGGAACACGTCGGTGGCGGTGCTGCTGCTCATCCTCATCGCGGCGTTCCAGGCGTTCGACGAGTTCTACAACCTGTTCGGCACCGGGCTTTCGGGCACGGCGACCGCGCCGGTGAAGCCGCCGCTGGTCTACCTCTACGACTCCGCGCTCGGCGACCAGAACTACGGCGTCGGCTCGGCGGGGGCGTTCCTGCTGACCGTGCTCATCGTCGTGATCACGCTGCTGCAGGGCCGGTTCGTCGGCTTCGGGAAGAAGGACTGATGGCCGTCATCGCGGTGCCGCGGAAGGCGCCGAAGTACGTCCTCGCGTCGGTCCTCGCGGTGATCTTCCTGCTGCCCTTCTACATCATGCTGCGCAACGCGCTCATGACGCGCCAGCAGGTCAGCTCGCCGGACTGGTCGTGGCTGCCGGACCCGCTGTCGTGGGTCAACTTCGGCGACCTGTTCGCCGACGCGTCGGTGCCGATGGCGCACTCGCTCTGGAACTCGTTCCTGGTCGCGATCGTCACGGCGCCGGTCGGCACGCTGTTCGGTTCGATGGCGGGGTACGCGCTCGCCCGGATCAACGTCCCGGGACGTCGCGCGGTGTTCACGTACGTGCTGGTCACGCTCATGATCCCGCAGTCGGTGACGTTCGTGCCGACGTTCGTGGTCGTCGGTTCGATGGGCGGGGTCAACACGGAGTGGGGGATCATCGCGCCGAACCTGTTCAGCGCGTTCACCGTGATCCTGTTCCGCAACTTCTACCTGCGGTTTCCCCTTGAGCTCGAGGAAGCGGGCCGGCTCGACGGGCTCGGCTACCTCGGCGTCTACCGGCGTCTCGTCCTGCCGAACTCCGGAAGCATGATCGCGTCACTCGGGGCGCTGATGTTCATCGAAAGCTGGAACGCGTTCCTGTGGCCGCTGGTGATCGGGCAGGACCCGTCGTCGTGGACCGCCCAGATCGCGCTCTCGACGTTCCTGACCGCGCAGTCGGTCAACCTGCCGGCGCTGTTCGCCGGCGCGCTCGTCACCATCGCGCCGCTGGTCGCGATGTTCCTGGTCGCCCAGCGGTTCATCGTCAGCGGGATCGCGGCGAGCGGGCTCAAGGAGTAGGTCCCCCTTCCCCTTTATCCGAGGAGTGTCTCGATGAAGCGCCTCCTTTCCGTTTGCCTTGCCGTGCTCGGTTTTCTGTCTTTCTTGGTGCCCGTCGCCGACGCGCGGACGCCGTTCGTCAAGCCGTTCATGGGCTGGAGCAGCTGGAGCCTCGAGTCGTCGACCCGCGCGGGTTACGGCACTTCGTGGCTGAACGAGTCGCACGTCCGCGACGCGGCTTCGGCCATGGCTTCGAAGCTCAAGCCGGCCGGCTACACCAACGTCAACATCGACTCCGGCTGGAACGCGGACCTGTCGTGGGTGTTCCACACCGACGTCAACGGGATCCCGACGCCGGATCCGGGCCGCTTCCCGTCCGGGATTCCCGCGTTGGCTTCCTACGTCCACGGGCTCGGGCTGAAGCTCGGCCTGTACGCGGTGACGGGCCTCGAAAAGGAGGTCTACGACAAGAACGCGCCCATCTTCGGGACCTCGTGCCACGCGCAGGACATCGCCTACCGGCCGCTGACGCCGTCCAACGGCTGGGGCGGCAACTGGAAGGTCGACTTCGGGAACCCGTGCGCGCAGAGGTACTACGACTCGATCGTGGCCCGGTTCGCGTCGTGGGGCGTCGACTTCATCAAGGTCGACGGGACGACGGCCGACAACGTCCCCGACATCAAGGCGTGGTCTGCCGCCATCGACCGTTCGCGGCGGCCGATGTGGCTGACGGCGAGCGCGTGGCCGGTGCCGCGGTCCATCGGGCCGTCTCTCGCTCCTTACGCCAACGGCGTGCGGATCGACACGGACGTCGAGTGCTACTGCGACACCGTGTCCACCTGGGACAGCTCGGTGAAGGCGCGGTGGGCGGACCTGCCCGGCTGGCAGGGCGTGTTCGGGCCGCAGTACCGGCCCGACCTGGACTCCATGCCGATCAGCAACAACACGGGGTCCGGCATCCAGGACGGGATCTCCGACGTCGAGCGGCAGAGCGTGATGACGTTCTGGTCGATGGCGTCCTCGCCGCTGTACGTCGGGGGAGACATCTACTTCCTGGACGCTTCCGCGGTGTCGATCCTGACGAACCCCGAGGTCATCCGCGTCGACCAGTCGGGGACGTACGCGACTCAGGTGACCGGCGGGAACCTCCAGGTGTGGAAGAAGCGCGCGCCGGACGGCACGACGTACGCGGCCGTCTACAACCTGGGCTCCACACCCGCGGACATCACGGTGGACCTCGGCGTGCCGGGGGCGCGGCCGGTGCGTGACCTCGTCGCGCGGAAGGACCTCGGGCGGTTCCGGGGCTCGTGGACGGCGTCTTCGGTGCCGCCGCACGGCTCCCGGCTGGTCCGGATCGGCTGACGTTCTCTTCCGAAGGGGACTTTCCTCGCTGCTCACGCGAGGAAAGTCCCCTTCGTCGCGCCTGCGTCATCCATTGGGTGGAAGACGTCTGGTCGGCGGCCCGCGGGGCGTGCTATGTTCGGTTGCAGAACGAGTGTGCGTCATGCGAACGGATGCGGGAGAGTGGGATGGCGGAGCTGCTGTCACTGGAAGAGGCCGTCGGCCGGCTGGTGCACGACGGCGACACCGTCGCGCTCGAGGGCTTCACGCACCTCATCCCGGTCGCGGCCGGGCAGGAGATCATCCGGCAGGGTCGCCGGGGGCTCACGCTGGTGCGGATGACCCCGGACATCGTGTACGACCAGCTGATCGGCGCGGGCTGCGCGAGCAAGCTGATCTTCTCGTGGGGCGGCAACCCCGGCGTGGGCTCGCTGCACCGCTTCCGCGACGCCGTCCAGCACGACTGGCCGGTGCCGCTGGAGATCGAGGAGCACAGTCACGCGGGCATGGCGAACCGCTACGTCGCCGGCGCGTCCGGGCTGCCGTTCGCAGTGCTGCGCGGCTACACGGGCACGGACCTGCCGGCGCAGACGGAGACCATCAAGCCGATCACGTGCCCGTTCACCGGCGAGCGGCTCACGGCGGTCCCGGCGCTGAACCCGGACGTCACGATCGTCCACGCCCAGCGCGCCGACCGCGCCGGCAACGTCCAGATGTGGGGCATCACCGGCGTCCAGAAGGAAGCGGTCCTGGCGGCGAAGCGCTCTCTGGTGACGGTGGAGGAGATCGTCGACGAGCTGGAGCCCAAGGTGGGCGCGGTGATCCTCCCGTCCTGGGTGGTCACAGCGGTGGCCGAGGTTCCCGGCGGCGCAAAGCCGTCGTACGCGGCCGGGTACTACGAGCGCGACAACTCGGCGTACCAGGCGTGGGACGAGGTGGGCCGCGACCGCGAGGAGTTCACGAAGTGGCTGAACGAGCTGACCGGGGTGAAGGCATGACCCCCACCAGTCGCCGCCGGCACGCACCCGGGGTGGTCGCTGCCTCCTTCCCCGAGGCAGCGCCCACCGGCCGGGCTCGCGCCGGCACCGACTTGCCCTTGTGGTCGTTTGCTCTCACCCCGGCCCGCACCACCCCGGTCGGGGTGCCTGGCCGGGTCTCCTCCCCCGAGGCAGCGCCCACCAGCCAGGCCCGCGTCCACCCCACCGGCACGACCCGCAAGACCGCGGAGGCGAAGGCATGAGCACCGACTACACGGCCGACGAGATGATGAGCATCGCGGCGGCCCGTGCCCTCGGCGACGGCATGTCCTGCTTCGTCGGCATCGGCCTCCCGAGCAAGGCGGCGAACCTCGCCCGCCGCGCGCACGCCCCCAACCTCACCCTGATCTACGAATCCGGCTGCCTGGGCGCGAAGCCGTCCCGCCTCCCGCTGTCCATCGGTGACGGCGAGCTGGCCGACACCGCCGACGCGGTGGTCAGCGTCCCGGAAGTGTTCAACTACTGGCTCCAGCCGGGCCGCATCGACGTCGGTTTCCTCGGCGCCGCCCAGCTCGACAAGTTCGGCAACATCAACACGACCGTGATCGGCTCGGACTACCACGACCCGAAGGTCCGCCTCCCGGGCGCGGGCGGCGCCCCGGAGATCGCGGCGTCGTGCGGCGAGGTGTTCATCGTGCTGCGCCAGAGCCCCCGCGCGTTCGTCGAGAAGGTCGACTTCGTGACGTCGTTCGGCCACGGCGCCGGCAAGGGCGACCGCGAGAAGCTCGGCCTCCCCGGCCAGGGCCCGACGCTCATCGTGACGGACCTCGGCCTGATGCGCCCCGACGCGGAGACCGCCGAGCTGACCCTCACCGAGCTGCACCCGGGCGTGGAGCTGGACCGGGCGATCAAGGCGACGGGGTGGAAACTGAAGGTCGCGGAAGACCTGAAGACCACCCCCGCCCCGACGGAGCAGGAGCTCACCCTCCTGCGAGAGCTGGAGAAGGCATGACCGACGTCTACGTCCTCGACGCGATCCGCACCCCGTTCGGCCGCTACGGCGGCGCACTGGCGGGTGTCCGCCCGGACGACCTGGCCGCGGGCGTCCTCAAGGCCCTCGTGGCGCGCAACGACCTCGATCCGTCCACAGTGGACGAGGTGACCCTCGGCGACGCGAACGGCGCGGGCGAGGACAACCGCAACGTCGCCCGCATGGCCGCCCTCCTGGCGGGCTGGCCCACGAGCGTCCCCGGCAACACCGTCAACCGCCTGTGCGGCTCCGGCCTCGACGCGGTGATGCAGGCCAGCCGCGCGATCCAGGTCGGTGACGCTTCGCTGGCGGTCGCCGGCGGTGTCGAGTCGATGACCCGCTCGCCGCTGGTCATGCCGAAGCCGGAGAAGGCGTTCCCCGCCGGCAACCAGACCCTCTACAACACCGCGCTCGGCTGGCGCATGGTCAACCCGGAGATGCCGTCTCAGTGGACGATCTCCCTCGGCGAGTCCACCGAGCAGCTCGCCGAGCGTTACGGCATCGGCCGCGACGAGCAGGACGCCTTCGCCGCCCGAAGCCACGTCAACGCCGCGAAGGCGTGGGACGAAGGCTTCTACGACGACTTGGTCGTCCCGGTCGAAGGCGTGGACCTGGCCCGCGACGAGGGCATCCGCCCGGACTCCAGCGCCGTGAAGCTGGCCAAGCTGAAGCCGGTCTTCCGCAAGGAGAACGGCACCGTCACGGCGGGCAACGCCTCCCCGCTGAACGACGGCGCGTCGGCGCTCCTGCTCGGAGACGAAGCGAGCGCGAGCCGGCTCAACGCGACCCCGCTGGCCCGGATCGCCGGGCGCGGCGCGGCGGGCGTCGACCCGGACGTCTTCGGCATCGGCCCGGTGCGCGCGGCGGAGATCGCCCTCGAGCGCGCCGGCATCGGCTGGGACGACCTGGTGGCGGTCGAGCTCAACGAAGCGTTCGCCGCCCAGTCGCTGGCCTGCCTGCGCGACTGGAAGAAGCTCGACCCGGAGATCGTGAACACCCACGGCGGCGCGATCGCGATCGGACACCCGCTCGGCGCGTCCGGCGGCCGCATCCTCGGCACCCTGGCGCACGACCTCCACCGCCGTGGCGGAGGCTGGGGCCTGGCCGCCATCTGCATCGGCGTCGGCCAGGGCCTGGCCGTCGTCCTCGAAGGCCGGTAAAGGAGAGAAGACGTGGCTACTCCGACCGAATTCAGGCTGCCCCGCTACGGCGAGGACCCCGAGGGCACGCACCCCCCGCTCGGCTACCCCGGCTACCGCTCCACGGCGCTGCGCCACCCCGAGCAGGACCTGGTGCTGCTGCCGCAGATGCTGACCGAGGTCACCGGCCCGCTGCTCGGTCCCGGCCGCCTCGGCGAGCTCGACAACGACCTCACCCGCCGGCACGCGGGCGAGCCGCAGGGCCAGCGGATCATCGTCACCGGCCGCCTGCTCGACGGCGACGGCCGCCCGGTGCGCGACTCCCTCGTCGAGATCTGGCAGGCGAACGCGGGCGGCCGCTACCGCCACACCGGCGACCGCTGGCCGTCGCCGCTCGACCCGAACTTCGACGGCGTCGGGCGCGCCCTGACCGACAGCGACGGCCGCTACGCCTTCACCACCATCAAGCCGGGCGCGTACCCGTGGAAGAACCACGACAACGCCTGGCGCCCCGCGCACATCCACTTCTCGGTGTTCGGCTCGGCGTTCACGCAGCGGCTGGTCACCCAGATGTACTTCCCGGACGACCCGCTCTTCTCCCAGGACCCGATCTTCAACTCCATCCCGGACGAGAAGGCCCGGCAGCGCATGGTTTCGCGCTACGACCACGAGATCACGCAGTCGGAGTGGGCGCTGGGGTTCCAGTTCGACATCGTGCTCCGCGGGCGCGACGCGTCGGTGTTCGAAGAGGAAGAGGACGAAGACGAATGACCAAGCTGCTTCCCACCCCTTCGCAGACCGTCGGCCCGTACCTGTCGATCGGGCTGCCCTGGCCGGACGGCCCGTACGTCGTGCCCGAGGGCACGCCCGGCGCGTTCTGGATCCGCGGCATCGTCCGCGACGGCAACGGCGACCCGGTCCCGGACGCGATGATCGAGACGTGGCAGGCCGACCCCGACGGCGGGTTCCGCCACCCGGACGACCCGCGCGGCGAGGCGTCCGGCGACTTCCGCGGCTTCGGCCGCTGCCCGACCACCCCCGAGGGCACGTACGGGATCCTCACGCTCCTCCCGGGCGTGGTGCCCGGTGAGGGCGGCGCCGCCCAGGCCCGCCACATCGACGTGTCGGTGTTCGCGCGCGGCCTGCTCAACCGGTGCGTCACGCGGATCTACTTCGAGGACCAGGACAATTCCGGAGACCCGGTGCTGGCGACGGTGCCGGCGGAACGGCGCGGCACCTTGATCGCGGCGAAGACCGACGGCGGCTACCGCTTCGACGTGCGCCTCCAGGGCGACGGCGAGACGGTGTTCTTCCGGGTATGACGAACGCGAACGGAGGTGACGGCGTGGGTGCCGTCCGGCTGCACCGGGTCGTCGAAGGGCCCGAAGACGGTCCGGTGGTGGTGTTCGGGGGATCGCTCGGCAGCGACATCCGGATGTGGGAACCCCAGGTCGTGCCGCTGCTGGAGCGCGGCTTCCGGGTGGTCCGCTACGACACGCGCGGACACGGTGCTTCGCCGGTGCCGCCGGGTCCGTACGACCTCGAAGACCTCGGCTTCGACTTCCTCGCGCTGCTCGAAGACCTCGGCGTCGCGAAAGCACACCTCGTGGGCCTGTCGCTCGGCGCGATGACGGGCATGTGGCTCGGCGCTCACGCGCCGGACCGGATCACGAGCCTGGTGCTCTGCTGCACGTCCGCGAAGCTCGGCCCGCCGGAAATGTGGGCCGACCGGGCCCGCACGGTCCTCGAGAAAGGCACCGTTGCGGTGGCTGCCGCCGGTGTCACCCGCTGGCTGACCCCGGGGTACGCCGAGCGGCATCCGGACCGCGCCGCGTACCTGCGGTCGATGATCGCCGCCGTCCCGGCCGAGGGCTACGCGGCCTGCTGCGGCGCGATCGAGCGGATGGACCTGCTCGACGTGCTGCCGAAGATCACCGCGCCCACCCTGGTCATCGCGGGCGCCGACGACCCGGCCACCCCACCGGAGGGCCACGCCGACCTGATCGCGGCGGGCATCCCGGGCGCGCGGCTGGAGGTCGTGCCGGACGCCGCACACCTGGGTAGCTACGAACGGCCCGAAGAATTCACGAGGCTGATCCTCGAGCACCTGGAGGCGAAGTGACTGGCGACCGTCACGAGCAGGGCATGAAGGTCCGGCGCGAGGTACTCGGCGATGAGCACGTCGACCGCGCGGTCGCGGGCACGACGGACTTCAGCCGCCCGTTCCAGGACTACATCACCGAAGGGGCGTGGGGCTCGGTCTGGTCCCGCGACGGCCTCGACCGCCGCACGCGCAGCTGCGTCACGCTCGCGGCGCTGACCGCGCTGCAGGCGCACAACGAGCTGGCGATGCACGTCCGCGCGGCGGTCCGCAACGGCCTCACGGCGGCGGAGATCGGCGAAGTCCTGCTGCACACGGCGGTCTACGCGGGAGCCCCGGCGGCGAACGCGGCGTTCGCCATCGCCCAGCGCACCCTGGCCGAGCTCGGCGAGCCGAGCGCCCGGCCCGCCGACGCCGGATAAGGTGCCGGGCATGGACACGGGGAGGCCCATCGAAGCCGAGCTCGACAGCGAGCCGGCACACCGCGGCGCCCACCACGTCCAGTCGCTGGAGCGCGGGCTGGCGGTGATCAAGGCGTTCCACTCGGACGCGGCAGAGCTGACCCTGAGCGACGTCGCCCGCGCAACGGGCCTGACCCGAGCCGCGGCCCGCCGTTTCCTGCTGACCCTGACCGACCTCGGCTACGTCCGCACGGACGGCAAGTACTTCTCCCTGACGGCCCGCGTGCTGGAGCTGGGCTACTCGTACCTGTCGAGCATGACGTTGCCGGAGGTGGCCCAGCCCCACCTGGAGCACCTGTCGGCGGGAGTCCGCGAGTCGAGTTCGGTGTCGGTCCTGGAGGGAACGGACATCGTCTACGTGGCGCGGGTGGCGGTCTCCCGCATCATGACGGTGAGCATCAACGTGGGAACCCGCTTCCCGGCGTACGCGACCTCGATGGGCCACGTCCTCCTGGCGGGTCTGAGCAGGGCGGAGCTGGAGGCGTACTTCGTGGTGGCGAAGCTCGACCGCCTCACGGACCGCACGGTGACGGCCCCGGACCGCCTCCGCACGGAACTGGCCAAGGTGACCGACCAGGGCTGGGCCATGGTGGACCAGGAGCTGGAGGAAGGCCTCCGTTCCGTGGCGGCCCCGATCCACGACCGCAAGGGCCGAGTGGTGGCAGCGGTGAACCTGTCAACACACGCAAGCCGCACCACGGCGGAGTCGGTGGAGAAGGACCTGGTCCCACCCCTCCTGGAGACGGCAAAGTCGATAGAGGCGGACCTGGCGATCAGCGCCCCCGGCCGAGCCCATGGCTGAGCAAGAACCCACCCCACGCCCACCGGCGCCCACAGGTGACCGCCGCCAGAGCACTGCCCGGCTGAGGGCGAACCTCTCCCGGCCGAAATCACCAACCACCCACCGGCTGCCTGCCGCCACGCGCCACCGACTTGCTGCCTCGGCGATCGCACTGCGGCCGCGTGCAGCGGTGCCACCCCGGACTGCCGCACCGGTGGCTTCGGCGGTCGCACTACGGCCGCGTGCGGCCGCGCCGCCTCGGCTTGCTACGCCGCGGGCCTCGGCGATCGCACTTTGGTCGCGCGCGAGTCTGTCTCGCCGGGTTGATGCGCCGATGGCTTCGGCGGTCTCACTACGGCCGCTCGTGGCCGCGCGGTCCCGGACTGTTGCGGTGCTGCCGCGAGCCGCTGCAGACCTATGCCTGTCAACCGTCCGGCCGCCGCAGAGCGAGAGCGGCGCTGCCCGGGCCCTCTCGCCTTGTCCGTCCGCAACGGCACCCCGCGCAGAGCCGGCGCGCCCATGACCGCGCACGACCCCGGCACTCCACCCATCGCCGGTCTTCTCCTCGCCGCTGGGGCCGGCCGCCGCTTCGGCGGGCCGAAAGCCCTCGCCGAACTCGGCGGGCAGCCCCTCGTCCTGCGCGCACTCGCCATCCTGACCGCGGCCGGCTGCCACCCCATCCGAGTCGTGCTCGGTGCCGCCGCCGACGAAGTCAGCGCGCTCCTGCCCGACCCGGCCCAAGCCGTGCGGGCCGCGGGCTGGGAGACCGGTATGGGCGCCTCCCTCAAAGCCGGCCTCGCCGCGCTCGACCAGGAGACAGGTCCCGTGGCCGCGCTGGTGCACCTCGTCGACCTGCCCTGGGTCGGCGCGGACATCCTCGCCCGGGTCGCCGCCGACGCGACCCCCGAAACCGTCGCCCGCGCGGCCTACGAAGACGTCCCGGGCCACCCTGTCCTCCTCGGCCGCCGCTGGTGGGCCGAAATCGCCGAAACCGCCCAAGGCGACCGCGGCGCCCGGGACTGGCTGGCCGGCCGCCCCGACCTCGAGCTCATCGAGTGCGGGGACCTCGGCAGCGGCCGCGACGTCGACCACCGCACCGACCTCCCCAGCACACCACCCTCCTGACCACCGGCCCGCCGCACAAGCCGACCGTCCAGGTACGCGAGCCGACTCTCCAAGTACGCGTGTCGCCCATCCAGGCACGCGAGTCGTCCGGCCATCGTCCTCAGCCGGTGACCCGCGAACAGCCGCCGCGCCGCCTACGATCGACAGCGTGACCGACTCGCCTGAAGAACTCGCCGCCGCGCTGGACGTGACCGGCTATCTCGCCGATGACGGCCTCGCCACCGCCGGGTTCCTCGCCCTCCGGATGGGCCGTCCGCTGTTCTGCGAAGGCGAACCCGGCACCGGGAAGACCTCGCTCGCCATCGCGCTGGCCACCGCGCTCGACCGGCCGCTCGTCCGCCTCCAGTGCCACGAGGGCATCGACGCCGCCCAGGCGCTCTACGAATGGGACTTCCCGCGCCAGCTCCTGCACCTTCGGGCCCTCGAAGCCGCCGGGGACGGGGGCCTCGACGTCGAGGCCGCCGAGCGCTCGCTCTACACCGAACGCTTCCTGCTCGCGCGCCCGCTGCTGCAGGCCCTGATCACCTCACCGTGCGTGCTGCTGGTCGACGAGATCGACCGCGCCGACGACGAGTTCGAAGCCTTCCTCCTCCAGCTGCTCGACGAGCACGCCGTGACCATCCCCGAATACGGCGAAGTCCGCGCCGAAGTGCCGCCGCTCGTGGTGCTGACCTCGAACCGGACCCGCGAAGTGCACGACGCCCTCAAGCGCCGCTGCCTCTACCACTGGCTGGAACACCCGGACCTGGCGCGCGAGGTCACCATCCTGCGCCGGAGGATCCCCGAGGTCGGCGAGCGGCTGGCCCGGCAGGTCGCGGAAGCGGTGCACCGCCTGCGCGAGATGGACCTGCTGAAGCCGCCGGGAGTCGCGGAGTCCCTCGACTGGGCCCGGGCCCTGCTGGCCCTGCACCGCGACGAACTGGACGCGGCATCGGCGGCCCGGACGCTCGGCGCCGTCCTGAAATACAGCGAAGACCTCGACCGGGTCCGGGCGAAACTCGACGCCCTGTTCGCCTGACAGTCCACAAAGGACCGCAGTTAATTGCGTTGACCACGCAGGCGGGCTCCGGCATGCTTTTTCCAGCACAGCAGGCAACACCACCGAGAGGAGGAGATCGTGACCGAAGCCCGGCAACTCCGATGCGGCACGATCTCCCGTGCCGTTCGCTGAATCTTCCTGAAGGCTCTTCGCGCCCACCCCTCGCTACCTCGGGTCGGCCGCCGCGAAGAGCGCGGTCTGCGCCTGTCCGGGGAGGGACGTGCGCGCAGGCCGCCCCGTCCCGGTAGCTCAGCAGGACAGAGCGCGGCGCTACGAACGCCGAGGTCCGAGGTTCGACTCCTCGCCGGGACACCGAACCAGCGCCCGAACCAACCGTCGACTCCGACGCTCGATCCCAAGCGAGCGCACAATGGAGTCATGACCACCGCCGCCGATCCCGTTGCCGGGTACGCAGGGTTCGCCGCTGCCCTGCGCGAGGCCGGGGTTGCCTGCGATGCGCGTCGCGTGCAGGCCTACCTGGCCGCCGTCGGTGAGATCGATGTCGCCGGACCCACTCAGCTCTACTGGGCCGGCCGGCTCACCCTGTGCTCCAGTCCCGACGACCTCCCGTGCTACGAAGAAGCCTTCAGCCAGTGGTTCTCGATCGAAACCACCACCCCGCAGCGCGCGAAGTCCGCCGTGCCGAAGCAGGCGCGGATCGCGCCGCTGGTCGATGCCGACGGCGCGGGCACCGACGGCGGCGACGGCCCCGAGCAGCTGAAAGTCGCCGCGAGCGCCCACGAAGTCCTCCGCCACCGTGACCTCGCCGCGCTGACCACCGCCGAACGCGAACACCTCCGCGAACTCCTGGCCACCCTGAAACCCGCGCCCCCGTTGCGGCCGGCCTCCCGCCGGACCCCGGCGAAGCGCGGCCGGCTCGATCCCTCCCGCACCCTGCGCGCCATGCTCGCCAGCGGCGGCGAACCCCTGAAACTCGCGTACGTCCGGCGGGCCAAGCGGCCGCGCCGGGTCGTGCTGCTCATCGACGTTTCCGGGTCGATGAGCCCGTACGCCGACGCCCTGCTCCGGTTCGCCCACGTCCTCACGCGCAGCGCACCCCAGTCCGTCGAGGTCTTCACCCTCGGCACGCGGCTGACCCGCGTCTCGCGCCAGCTGCGTCAGCGCGACCCCGAACGCGCGATGCTCGCGGCGGGTTCGGCGGTGCCGGACTTCGCCGGCGGCACCCGCCTCGGCGAGACGCTGCAGGCCTTCCTCGACCGGTGGGGCCAGCGCGGCGTCGCTCGCCGCGCGGTGGTCACCGTGTTCTCCGACGGCTGGGAGCGCGGCGACACCGGCCTGCTCGGCGAGCAGCTCGCCCGCCTGCGCCGGCTCGCGCACGCCGTATTCTGGGTGAATCCGCACGCCGGCCGTGCGGGGTACGCTCCGGTCCAGTCCGGCATCGTGGCTGCCCTGCCCCACATCGACCGGCTGCTGGCCGGGCACACCCTGGCCACATTGGAACGACTGCTCGGGGAGATTTCCGATGCGTGACGTACTGGACGACGTGTTCCGCCGCTGGTCCGACGGGGAAACCGTCGGGCTCGGCACCGTGGTCGCCACCTTCTCGTCGGCGCCCCGCGCGCCCGGCGCCGCGATGGTCGTCGCCTCCGACGGCACCGTCGCCGGCAGCGTGTCCGGCGGCTGCGTCGAAGGCGCTGTCTACGAGCTCGCGCAAGAGGTCGTCGCCGAGCGCAAGCCGGTGCTGCAGCGCTACGGCGTCACCGACGACGACGCCTTCGCGGTCGGCCTGACCTGCGGCGGGATCATCGACATCTACGTCGAGCACGTCGATCGCGCGTCGATGCCGGAGCTCGGCGACGTCGTCGCGTCCGTGCGCGGCGGCGAGCCCGTCGCGGTCGTCACGGTCATCGAGCACGAGCGCGAAGGCCTGGTCGGCGAGCACATGATCGTCTGGCCGGACCGCACCGAGGGTTCGCTGGGCTCGTCGCGGATGGACGACGCCGTGGCCGACGACGCGCGCGGCCTGCTGGCCAGCGGCCGCACCGGCACCCTGCACTACGGCCCGGACGGGCAGCGCCGCGGCGAGGGCATGGCGGTGTTCGTCAACTCCTTCGAGCCGCCGCCCCGCCTCCTCGTGTTCGGCGCGATCGACTTCGCCGCCGCGATGGCGCGCATGGGCGCCTACCTCGGTTACCAGGTCACGGTGTGCGACGCGCGGCCGGTGTTCGCCACCAGCAGCCGCTTCCCGGACGCGCACGACGTCGTCGTCGACTGGCCGCACCGCTACCTGGAGGCCGAAGCCGCGGCCGGCCGCATCGACCAGCGCACGGCGATCGCGGTGCTGACCCACGACCCGAAGTTCGACGTGCCGCTGCTGGAGGTCGCGCTGCGCCTCGATGTCGGGTACGTCGGCGCGATGGGTTCCCGCAAGACGCACGACGACCGCTTCGCCCGCCTGCGCGAAGCCGGGATCACCGAGCCGGAGCTGGAAAGGCTGTCCTCGCCGATCGGTCTCGACCTCGGCGCGCGCACCCCGGAGGAGACGGCCGTGTCCATCGCCGCGGAGATCATCGCGCTGCGGTGGGGCGGCGGCGGCAAGCGGCTCGCGGAACTGACGGGGCGCATCCACGGCTGAGTGCTTTCGGAAAAACGCTGCTCCGGGTGGCCCACAAAAGTTCACCCATCCGGACTTCCGCAAATACGGCGTTCCACAGAGGATTCGCGCTTATCTGCGGAACAGGTAGTTGAACGTGTGACATCAGGACTTGTCCGCGCGAAGGTCGCGTAGCACGCTCGGAGGTCTGTGAGCCCGATCACGGTCGGGCGGGCCGTTCCCGAACCGGCTTTTGGAGGCCTGATGCGCATCACCGTCACCGTCGACGGGACCAAGTACACCGACGAAGTCGAGCCCCGCACCCTGCTGGTCCACCACCTGCGCGAAAAACTCGGCAAGGTCGGCACCGTCGTCGGCTGCGACACGAGCAACTGCGGTGCCTGCACCGTCCACCTGGACGGGCACAGCGTGAAGTCCTGCTCGGTGCTGGCCGTGCAGGCCGACGGCTGTGAGGTCACCACCATCGAAGGCCTCGCCCGCGACGGGCAGCTGCACCCGGTGCAGAAAGCGTTCCACGACAACCACGCCCTGCAGTGCGGGTTCTGCACGCCCGGCATGATCATGCAGTCGATCGACCTGCTGGCCGACAACCCGGACCCGGACGAACAGGCGGTCCGCGAAGGGCTCGAAGGCAACCTCTGCCGCTGCACCGGCTACCAGAACATCGTCCGCGCGGTCCGCGACGCCGCGCAGAACATGAGCCCCGGCGCCGGCCCCGAGGTCGAGCGGATCGCCGAGACCAAGCACGTCGGCGTGGGTGGTGACTGATGACCGCCACGATCGAACCGGAAGTCGGAAAGTCACGTCGCCGCAAGGAAGACGAGCGGCTGATCACCGGCCGCACGCGCTGGACCGACAACATCGCGCTGCCCGGGATGCTGCACATGGCGGTCCTGCGCAGCCCGTTCGCGCACGCCAAGATCGTCTCGATCGACACGTCGGCGGCGAAGGGCGCGTCCGGCGTCGTCGCCGTCTACACCGCGAAGGACCTCGACCCGGACGGCGCGATCGGGATGCCCTGCGCGTGGCCGATCACGCCGGACATGAAGGCGCCACGCCGTCCGATACTCGCCGCCGACCAGGTCAACTTCGCCGGTGAAGGCGTCGCGGTCGTCGTCGCGCGGACGTCCGCCGAAGCGCACGACGCGCTCGAAGAGATCGATGTCGAGTACGACGAGCTGCCGGTCGTCCTCGACATGGAAGCCGCCATCGCCGACGGCGCCGCGCTGGTCCACGAGGATCTCGGCACCAACACGAACGCGGTCTGGAAGTTCGACTCCGCCGAGGCCGGCACCGGCGGCAACGTCGAGGACGCGATCAGCTCGTCGGAGGTCGTCCTCAAGCGCCACTTCCGGCAGCAGCGCCTGGTGCCGGCGTTCATGGAGCCGCGTGCCTGCGTCGTCGACCCGACCAGCGCCCAGATCACCATGTGGGCGGCCACGCAGGTCCCGCACATCCTGCGCGTGATGTCGGCGCTGACGCTCGGCATCCCCGAGCACAAGCTGCGCGTGATCGCCCCGGACGTCGGCGGCGGCTTCGGCGGCAAGATCGGCGTCCTGCCGGAAGAGATGATGTCGCTGCTCGTCGCGCAGAAGCTCGGCAAACCGGTCAAGTGGAACGAGACGCGGTCCGAGACGATGCTCGCCGCGCACCACGGCCGCGACCAGATCCAGGACATCACGATCACCTCGACCCGCGACGGCCAGGTGACCGGCCTCAAGGTCGAGCTTCTCGCCAACCTCGGCGCGTACAACGGCCTCGTCGGCCCCGGCGTGCCGATCCTCGGCGCGTTCATGTTCAACGCGATCTACAAGATCCCGGCGTACCACTTCGCGTGCACCAACGTGTTTACGACGACGACGCTGACCGACGCCTACCGCGGCGCCGGCCGGCCGGAGGCGACGTTCGCGATCGAGCGGATCATGGACGAGCTCGCCGTCGAGCTCGGCATGGACCCGATGGAGCTGCGCGAGAAGAACTGGATCAAGCACGAGGAGTTCCCGTTCACCACGGTGTGCGGGCTGACCTACGACTCCGGCAACTACGAGGCCGCCACCGAGAAGGCCAAGCAGCTCTTCGACTACGACGGCCTGCGCGCCGAACAGGCGCAGCGCCGCGAGGCGGGCGACAAGGTCCAGCTCGGCATCGGCATCTCGACGTTCACCGAGATGTGCGGGCTCGCGCCGTCGCGGGTGCTCGGCTCGCTGGCCTACGGCGCCGGCGGCTGGGAGTACGCGTCGATCCGGATGCTGCCCACCGGCAAGGTCGAGGTCACGACCGGCGCGTCCGCGCACGGCCAGGGCCACGAGACGGCGTGGAGCCAGATCGTCGCCGACCAGCTGGGCGTCGCGTTCGAGGACGTCGAGATCCTGCACGGCGACACCCAGTCGTCGCACAAGGGCCTGGACACCTACGGTTCGCGGTCGCTGGTCGTCGGCGGGATCGCCGTCATCAAGGCCGCCGAGAAGGTCGTCGCGAAAGCCAAGCCGATCGCGGCGCACCTGCTCGAATGCGCGGAGGACGACCTCGAGTTCGCCGGCGGCAAGTTCACCGTGAAGGGCACCGACACGTCCACGACCATGGGCGACGTCGCGCTCGCGACGTTCTTCGCGCACAACCTGCCCGACGGGGTCGAGCCGTCGCTCGACTCGGACGCGACGTTCGACCCGGAGAACTTCTCGTTCCCGCACGGCACGCACCTGTGCGCGGCCGAGGTGGACACCGAGACCGGGCGGATCAAGCTGCGCTCGTACGTCTGCGTCGACGACGTCGGCGTCGCGGTGAACCCGCTGATCGTCGAGGGCCAGGTGCACGGCGGGCTCGCGCAGGGCATCGCGCAGGCGCTGTTCGAAGGCACCGAGCACGACGACAGCGGCACGCTCACGACCGGGACGTTCGCCGACTACCTGCTGCCGTCGGCGGCGGACCTGCCGTCGTTCACCACCGACCGCACGGAGACGCCGGCGACGTCGAACCCGCTCGGCGCCAAGGGCGTCGGCGAAGCGGGCACGATCGCGTCCACCCCGGCGGTGGTCAACGCGGTGATCGACGCGGTGCGGTCCTTCGGGGTCGACGACATCGAGATGCCGTTGACGCCGATGCGGGTGTGGCACGCCATCCAGCACGGCACCACCGACGCGGGCGGCCCCGGCCGTTCCGAGGCCGGCGGCGGGCTGGGCTCCATCGACGCCACCGGAGGTGCGCAGTGATCCCGTCTTCCTTCGACTACGTGCGCCCGTCCACAGTGGACGAGGCGGTGCAGGCGCTGGCGTCGGCGGGTGAGGACGCCAAGGTCATCGCGGGCGGGCAGAGCCTGCTGCCGGTGCTGCGGATGCGCCTGGCCGCGCCGACGACGCTGATCGACCTCGGGCGCGTCGCAGAGCTGCGCGGCGTGCGGGAGGACGGCGACCAGCTGGTCATCGGCGCGATGACCACGCACTACGACGTCCAGCGGGACGCGTTGGTGGCTGAGCACGCGGCCCTGCTCAAAGAGGCGACGGACACGGTCGCCGACCCGCAGATCCGCCACCGGGGAACGCTGGGCGGCGCGATCGCCCACGCCGACCCGGCCGGTGACCTGCTGGCGCCGGTGCTCGCCCTGGACGCGTCGCTGGTGCTGGCCGGGCCTTCGGGGCGCCGGACGGTGCCGGCCGCGGAGTTCTTCCAGGACCTGTTCACCACGGCGCTGGCCGCGGACGAGCTGCTGGTCGAGGTCCGCGTGCCCAAGCACACCGGGTGGCGGGCGCACTACGAGAAGTTCAACCGGGTCGCCCAGGCGTGGTCGATGGTCGCGGTCGCGGTCACCGTCCGTACCGAAGCGGGAGTCATCGAGGAGGCCCGTGTCGCCTTGACGAACATGGGCTCGACCCCGGTGCGCGCGTCGGGCGTCGAAGCGGCGCTGGTCGGGGTCCAGGCCTCGGCCGACTCGATCGCCGCGGCGGCTTCGCACGCTGCGGAAGGCACGAACCCGCCGGTCGACAGCAACGCCGACGTCGAATACCGCCGTCACCTGGCCCAGGTCCTGACGGGCCGGGCGATCGCGGCGGCGGCCGGGGCCTGACGTCCGGAGTTCGTCCCCCTGGCCGCCGCCCCGGCGGCGGCTAGGGTGGGCACCGGACACCTCATCAGGTCTGGCAGAGAGGAGGTCGGCCCGTGCGGCTCGACCACGAATTCACCGTCCCGGCTCCGATCGGCGAGGTCTGGCAGGCGGTCGTCGACCCCGAGCGGGTGGCTCCGTGCATGCCGGGTGCCACGCTGACGAAGGTCGAAGGGGACAAGTTCAGCGGGACGGTGAAGGTCAAGCTCGGGCCGATTTCCCTGCTGTACAAGGGGAACGGCGAGTTCCTGGAGAAGGACGACGCCGCGCACAAGGTGACGATCAAGGCATCGGGCAAGGACTCCCGAGGATCGGGCACGGCGGCGGCGACGGTGACGTTGACGCTGACGGAGGCCGAAGGGGGAACGCACGGTTCCGTGGCGACGGACCTGTCGATCACGGGCAAGCCGGCCCAGTTCGGCCGCGGCCTGATCAGCGAGGTGGGCGGCAAGATCCTGGACACGTTCGCGGGGTGCTTGTCGGGCAAGCTGGCCCCGGCGCCCGAGCCGGCCCCGGTGGCGGAGCCGGTCCCCGAACCTGCGGCGGCTTCGGAGCCGGTGGTCAAGCCGGCCCCGGCGGTGAAGCCGGCCCCGACGACGGCGGAGATCAACACGGACCCCAAGCCGGCGGCGGAGCGTCCGCCGCTGCGAAGCGTCCCGGCGGCCCCGGAGACGGAAGCGATCGACTTGCTCGACTACGCGGGGCAGTCGGTGCTGAAGCGGCTGGCGCCGGTGCTGGTGGCGATCGCGGCGGTGGTCGGGCTGGTGGCGATCATCCGCGCGCTGCGCAAGTAGTGCGGTCGGTTTTGGGCGGTTCGGCTCTTTGAGGTGGGCCGGCGGTGTTCCGGATCTGCGCAGGTCGGAGTGGGTAGTTGCGCTAGGCCGCGCAGGTGAGCGATGCCGGGCGGTGCTGCCGACTGGGCCGCGCAGCTGAGCAGGGCCGGGTCGCGTATTTGAGCCATGCCGGCAGAGCCGCCTGGCTGGGCCACGCAAATGAGCCGACCATGCGGAGTAGCTGACCCCCGTGCCGGGCCGTGCCGCCCGACGGCCGCGCAGCTGAGCGGCGCGGCTGCTGTCGTCGCGCAATTCTCCGTCGGCCCGCGTCGATCTTTGCTGGTCTCGGCAGGCTGAGCTGGGCGGATCTACCCTGCGCGGGTCTTCGGGCAGGAGCGTTGCCCGCAATTCGCCCGGACTGGCGACGCGCGTCGTCGGAACGGCTACGCTGGGCAACCTGGTCGGCCGAACTTCGCGCAAGGGGTACGTCACGATGCCGGTCCGTCACTTCTGTGGCCACGGCTCTTGAGAGCCCAGGCCGCCGTGCGCCGGGAAGCGCTTTCCGCCTGGCCGGGCTGGCCCGCGCGGTGGGAGATGTGGGCCGGGGCGAAGGCCCGCTGGATCACCTACGCGCTCGGTTGTGAGCTGGTCGCCGTCGTGGCGACCGGGGTCGCGCTGGTCACCGGGTTCGGCGAGCCCGTGCGGCCGGTCTGGTTCGCGGTGCTGGTGGCGCTCGGCGTCGCGCAGGCCGAAATGTCGCGCCGCATCGAGCGGCTGCGGCGGTGGATGAGCGGGCAGACCCACATCAACGTCACGTCGGTCTGGTACCTCGCCGGCGTCGTCCTGCTGCCGCCGGCCTGGGTGGCACTGCTGGCTGTCGTGCTCTACACGCACCTGTGGGTGCGCGTGTGGCGTCAGGTGCGTACGCGGCCCGCGCACCGCTTCGTCGCCAGCACGGCTTGGGCGATGCTCTCGTGCTTCGCCGCTTCGTCCGTTCTCACGGTGTCGGGCTTGCACGGGACGCCGTTGCAGACGGCGCGCGGACTGTTCGCGCTCTGCCTGGCGGCGGCGGTGTTCGAGCTGGTGAACATCGGCCTGGTCTCGGCCGGCATCTACCTCTACACGAGCCAGCGCTCGGCGGCCGACCTGATCGGGACGTGGGAGGACAACGCTTTCGAGCTCGCCACGCTCTGCCTCGGCGGTCTCGCCGCGCTGGCGCTGGCCGAGCAGCCGGTGCTGGTGGTGTTCGTCGTCGCGCCGTTGTTGCTGCTGCATCGCTACCTGTTGCTGAAACAGCAGCTGCAGGTCGCGGCGGTCACCGACGAGAAGACAGGGCTGCTCAACACGGCCGGCTGGCACGACTCCGCGGCGCGCGAACACAGCCGCGCACTGCGGCGCGGCCCCGCCGGCGGCGGTTTCGCGGTGCTGATGATCGACCTCGACCACTTCAAGCGCATCAACGACACGTACGGCCACCTCACCGGCGACGACGTCCTGGCCGCGGTCGCGGTCGCGATTTCCGGTGCGGTGCGCCAGGGCGACACGACCGGCCGATTCGGCGGCGAGGAGTTCGTGGTGCTGCTGCCGGGCATCGGCCGCGCGGACGTGCTGGGCATCGCCGAACGTGTGCGGGTCGCGGTGGGGGAGCTGAACGTGGTGATCTCGACGGGGAGCGGGACGGTCCGGGTGAGTGGGTTGTCGGTGTCGATCGGAGTGGCGCGCCATCCTGAGGCGGGGCCGACGCTTGATGACGTGCTCCGCTCGGCTGACGCTGCGTTGTATCGCGCCAAGGAGGCTGGGCGGAACCGCGTTGCCGTGTGACTCCGCGGTGCTCGGGCCGGGTAACCGGTCGCGGTGCCGGGGCGCTGGCCGGGGTGTGGCTTGGGTCGGCGTGGCTTGGGCGGGGGCTGGGTGCCAGCCGTGGTGTGGCCCGGCGCGTTGTCGGCTCAGCTGGGGTGGCGGTCGCAGAACTGGGGCGTGAGCGTCCCGAGCGCAGGGACCGGACGCCGGGGCAAAGTCGGGCGCAACCCTCGACGTCTGTGATCCATGGCGCGAAATACCGCCGGCCGTCAGTCGTTGAACTTCACATGAGCGGTGCGGATCACGAGACCGACGTCGTGGTGATCGGGGCGGGGCAGGCCGGGCTTTCGGCCGCCTATCACCTGCGGCGGGCCGGGTTCGCCAACGATCGCGGCTTCGTCGTGCTCGATCACGGGAAGCGGGCCGGGGGTGCTTGGCAGTATCGGTGGCCCTCCCTCGTGCTCGGCAAGGTGCATGGCATCTACGACCTGCCCGGCATGGCCTTCGGCAGCCCGGACGTGACGCGACCTGCTTCCGAAGTCGTCTCGGAGTACTTCGCGCGCTTTGAAAGCGTCTATGACCTCCCGGTATTCAGGCCCGTCGACGTCCAGTCCGTGACGCGAGCGGGGGAGCGGTTGGTGGTTTCGAGCCCGGCCGAATCCTGGGCGGCTCGGGCCGTGATCAGTGCCACCGGTACCTGGGACCGGCCCTTCTGGCCGCGCTATCCCGGCCAGGAGACCTTCGCCGGCCGTCAAGTGCACACGGCGGACTACGCCGGCCCCGGAGACTTCCGTGGTCAGCGAGTTGTCGTGGTCGGTGGTGGGGCGTCGGCCGTTCAGCTACTCATGGAGTTCGCCCCTCTCGCCCGCGCCACGGCCTGGGTGACACGGCGCCCGCCCGCGTGGCGCGATGAGCCGTTCAGCGAGAACTGGGGACGCGACGCCGTCGCGAAGGTCGACGAGCGGGTGCGGGCGGGGCTGCCGCCGGAGAGCGTCGTGAGCGTGACCGATCTCGCCGTGACGCCGGAAGTGCGCGCCGCGCGCGCCGCCGGGATTCTCGAGCGGCGGCCGATGTTCGAGCGCATCACGCCCCGCGGGGTTGTCTGGGCGGACGGCTCTCGCTTCGACGCCGACGTCATCCTCTGGGCGACCGGGTTCCGCGCGGCGCTCGACCACCTCGCGCCGCTGCACGTGCGCGAACCCGGGGGCGGGATCCGGATGGACGGGACGCGCGTGGTGCGTGAGCCGCGGCTGCACCTCGTGGGGTACGGGCCATCGGCCAGCACGGTCGGGGCGAACCGGGCGGGACGCGCCGCTGTCGGCGAGATCAAGAAGCTGCTGAGTTCGGACGGGTGAGGTCATACATCCGAAGCTACCCGAACACCTGTGCGATGATCATCGCTGGATCGGGTGAACTCCGGCGGCGAGGGACGACGAGATTTTCGGCGTGAAATAAGGGAAACGGCGCGGGCGGATGGGCGCTGCCCCCGGTTCCCACGCTACCCGCGACCACCGACAAAACCGGCGGCGAACCGGGAAAGGTCGGGCGTCTGCGGTACCCATCCCGCGGCACGGGGCAGTGCACCGCTCATCGGAAACCGTGCTGAGCTGGGCAAACGCACAGAACCTCACCCTCTTGACCGATTCAACGACAAGACACGTCTTGTCAGCCGAAACCGGTCACCGATACAGTCCGCTTTAGTTAGGAAACTTTCCTAACAGTTTCAAACGCCGCAGCCCACCAGCCACCGCCAGGCCCAGAAGGAGCGCGACGTGCCGTCGACCCGCCCACGAACACTCACCCGCCTCACGCCCGTGATAGCGGCGATCGTCCTGCTGCCCTCGGCGATCGCCACGGCCAGTACCCAAGCCGATGTCCTGCTCTCCCAAGGGAAGCCCGTCGCGACCTCCACCACCGAGAGCTCGTCGTACGCCGGCACGAAGGCCGTCGACGGCAGCACCACCACCCGCTGGGCCAGCGTCGAAGGCGCCGACCCGCAGTGGCTGCGGATCGACCTCGGCCAGTCCGCCGCGATCCACCGCGTCCTCCTCAACTGGGAAGCCGCCTACGCCAAGAAGTACCGCATCGAAGTCTCCGACGACGGCACGAACTTCACCGCCGCCACCACCGTCGACAATGGTGACGGCAAGACCGACGACCTCACCCTGAACGCCCACGGCCGGTACGTCCGCTTCGTCGGCGTCACCCGCGCGACGAGCTACGGCTACTCCCTCTGGGAAATGCAGGTCTTCGGCTCCACGGACTCCTCCGGCGACACCCAGGCCCCGACCACCCCGGCCGGCCTCACCGCCGGCACGACCACCGCCACCAGTGCCGCTCTGACCTGGAGCGCCGCCACGGACAACGTCGGCGTCGCCGGGTACGACATCCTGCGTGACGGCACCGTCGTCGCCACCAGCACCACCCCGTCCTACACCGACAACGGCCTCACTCCCGACACCGGCTACTCCTACGCCGTCCGCGCCCGCGACGCCGCCGGGAACACGTCGGGCACCAGCACCCCGGTCACCGTGAAGACCAAGGCGGGCAGCGGATCGGGCTTCGTCCTCGCCGCGGCCGGGGACATCGCCGAACGCTGCACCTCGAGCAGCTCGAGCTGCGCCCACGTCAAGACCGCCAAGCTGGTCGAGCAGATGAACCCGGCCGCCGTGATCACCATGGGCGACAACCAGTACGACGACGCCCACCTCTCGGACTTCAAGTCCTACTACGACAAGACGTGGGGCAAGTTCAAGAGCATCACCCACCCGATCCCGGGCAACCACGAGTCCTACGACGACACGCCGTTCAAGGGCTACGAGGACTACTTCGGCGCCATCGCCAAGCCGCAGGGAAAGCGGTACTACAGCTGGGAAATGGGCAACTGGCACTTCATCGCCCTCGACTCCAACGACTTCGTCACCCACGACGACCTCGCCGAGCCGCCCCAGATCACCTGGCTCAAGCAGGACCTCGCGAACAACAAGAAGGGCTGCGTCGCCGCCTACTACCACCACCCGCGGTGGAGCTCGGGTGACCACGGCGACAACCCCGACAGCACCGAGCTGTGGAACATCATGACCGCCGGCAAGGTCGATCTGGTCCTCAACGGCCACGACCACGACTACGAGCGGTTCGTCCCGCAGAACGCCGACGGCAAGGCCGACGCGAACGGTCCGGTCGAGATCGTCGGCGGCAGCGGCGGCGCCAACCTTTACGACCTGAGCCCGGCGCACCAGACGACCGCCAAGCTGCTCAAGACCTTCGGCGTCCTCAAGCTGTCGATGACGGACACGTCGTTCC
Source organism: Amycolatopsis ponsaeliensis (assembly GCF_030182635.1). Lineage (NCBI taxonomy): Bacteria > Bacillati > Actinomycetota > Actinomycetes > Pseudonocardiales > Pseudonocardiaceae > Amycolatopsis > Amycolatopsis ponsaeliensis. The sequence goes on along the minus strand of NZ_JAPZLD010000012.1, from coordinate 101,145 downwards.
AGTCGCAGCTCATCGGCGTCGACGGCAAGGTCCTCGACAGCAGCCCGACCTACACCTGCCACTAGGAGCCGGGCATGTACATCGCGGCAAGCCGTACCTCGGACCTGGCGGCCGGCACCGACCGGAAACCCGCGCTGAAACGCGTGTCCGCCAACGTCGTGGCGCTCGGGATGGTCAGCCTGGTCACCGACGTCTCCTCGGAGATGGTCACCGCCGTCCTCCCGCTCTACCTGGTGCTCGGCCTTGGCCTGAACCCGCTGCAGTTCGGGCTGCTCGACGGGCTCTACGCGGGCGCCACCGCCCTCGTGCGGGTGCTCGGCGGGCACCTCGCCGACCGGTGGCGGCGGCTCAAGGCCGTCGCCGGGTTCGGGTACGGCTTGTCCGCGGTGTGCAAGCTCGGCCTGGTCGCGGCCGGCTCGTCGGTCGCGGCGATCGGCGTCGTCCTCGCCGCCGACCGCACCGGCAAGGGCCTGCGCACCGCCCCGCGCGACGCCCTGATTTCGCTCAGCAGCACGCCGGACGCGCTCGGCCGGTCGTTCGGCGTGCACCGCGCGCTCGACACCGTCGGCGCGTTCCTGGGACCTCTCGTCGCGATGGCGGTGCTCGCGCTGAGCCTCGGCAGCTACACCAGCGTGTTCTTCACCAGTTTCTGCGTCGCCGCGATCGCCGTGCTGCTGCTGGCGTTGTTCGTCAAGGACCATCCCGGCGGCGTCGACCGCGCCGCGGTGTCGCTGCGCATGGCGGCAAACCTCCTCAAGCAGAGCGACTTCCGGCGCGTGACGCTCTGGGCCGCACTGCTGGGCCTGGTGACGGTCGGCGATTCGTTCGTCTACCTGGTCCTGCAGCGGCGCTGGGAGATCGCGGCGACGTTCTTCCCGCTGCTGCCGCTCGGCACCGCCGGGGTCTACCTCGTCCTGGCCGTGCCGCTCGGCAAGCTCGCCGACCGCGTCGGCCGCTGGCCGGTGTTCCTCGGCGGCCACGGGGCCTTGTGCCTGGCACTGGTGCTGCTCTGTGGTCCGCAGGCCGGCGTGTGGCTCGCCGTCGTCGCGCTCGGCCTGCACGGCGTCTTCTACGCGGCCACCGACGGCGTCCTCATGGCCGCCGCGGGCCCGCTCATCCCGCGTGGTCTCCGGGCCACCGGGATGGCCGTCGTGCAGACCGGGCAGGCCGTGGCCCGCATGCTCTCGTCCGTCCTCTTCGGACTGGCCTGGACGCTCTGGGACCTGCGGCCCGCGGTGCTCGCCGCCGCGGCCTGCCTGGCCGTCGTCGCCCTCGCCGCCGCTCTCGTGAAACCGGTGCGCCCGTGAAGAAACTCGTCCTCGCCCTGCTCGGCACGGCGCTCCTGATCGCCGCGGCCGTCGTCTACACCGTCAGCGCCCGCCACGACACCGCGGACGCCGAACCGGCCGCTCAGCTCACGCTGAGCCCCGGTCAGCTGCTGTTCCGCGACACCGCGACCGGCCGCGTCGGCACCCTCGGCCAGGGAAAACGGCAGCTCAGCGGCCTGAAGTGTGATCGCTTCGCGGCGGCGAAGCAGACGGCCGTCTGCCTGGCCGTGCGGCCCGGGACGCTCCCGGCGGTGACCGACGTCCTCGTCCTCGACGACCACCTCGCCGTCCGCCACACCGAGTCCCTGCCCGGCACGCCGAGCCGCGCCCGCGTGTCCCCGGACGGCAAGCGCGTCTACTGGACGCTGTTCGTCACCGGCGACTCGTACGCGCAGACCGGCTTTTCGACGCGCGCCGGGCTTTACGAGGTCGACACCGGACGGCTCGTCAAGACGATCGAAGAGCTCCCGGTCTTCGCCGGCGACCAGCGCTACTTCGCCGCGGACGTCAACTACTGGGGCATCACGTTCGCCTCGGACGGCAACCGCTTCTACGCGACGCTCGGCAGCAAGGGCAAGACCTACCTCGTCGAGGCCGACTACCGGCGCTACCGGGGGAAGACCGTGAGGGAGAACGTCGAATGCCCGTCGCTCTCGCCTGATGCCACCCGCATCGCCTTCAAGAAGAAGGTGAGCGACGGCGCCTGGCGGCTGTCGGTCCTGGACTTGAAGACGATGAAGGAAACCGAGCTGGCGGAACAGCGGAGCGTCGACGACCAGGCGCTCTGGCAGGACGACCACACGGTTCTCTACGGGTTGGACAACGCCGTGTGGGCGGTCCCGGCGGACGGCTCCGGCGCCCCGCGGAAGCTGGTGGACAAAGCCGCGTCGCCGGCCGTCACGGGGTGACGCCGACCGCCGCGAACAACGTCCGCACGCACAGGTCGCGCAGCTCTTCCTGGGTGACCGTCGGCTGGTCGAGCCACTCGAGGATCGTCGTCGCGACGAACGTCAGCCAGCCGCGGACGGCCAGCCGCGTCACCTCGGTGATGGGGGTCAGCAGGCTCACCGCGTCCAGGATCCGGGCCGCGTTCGCGGCCATCCCGGCCTCGCGGATCTCCTGGATCTCACGGTCGGCGCCGCTCGCGGCGCGGTGCACGATCCGGTAGCCGTCGGGGTGCGTGCGCGCGAACTCGAGGTAGACGTCGAGCCCGGCCCGCAGCTGCTCCGCCACGGGCAGCGCCGGGTCGGGCTCGCTCATTTCCAGGAGCTGGTCGCGTTGCGCGCGGACGATCGACGCGAAGAAGTCTTTCTTGGTGGGGAAGTAGTGGTACAGCAGGCCGCGGGAGACCTGCGCGATCTCGGCGACCTCTTCGATCCACACCTCGTCGTACGGCCGTTTCGCGAACAACCCGGCCCCGATCGTGAGGAGCTGCTCGCGCCGCTGCTCGGTGCTCAGCCTCGTCCGCATCCCCCGACCTTACTTGACACGGGTTCAGTAGCGGGGGATCGTGACCCTATTGGATCCGGGTTCAATAGGAGAGACGCCGTGGACACGACCGCGCTTCCGCACCGGCCGGGCCGCCTGCCGGTGATCGGCGACCTGATCGGCGCCAACCCGCGCACGCCGCTGCAGGACACGTTGCGCATCGGCCGGCGCATCGGGCCGATCTTCACCCGGAAGATCTTCGGCTTCGAGATCGTCTTCGTGGGCGGCGTCGACCTCGTCACCGAGCTGAACGACGAGACGAAGTTCGGCAAGCACGTCGGGATGGGCATCGAGAACCTGCGCGCGCTCGCCGGCGACGGCCTGTTCACCGCCCACACCCACGAGCCCAACTGGCGGCTCGCGCACGACATCCTGCAGCCGGCGTTCTCCGCCGAGGCGATGCGCCGCTACCACCCGGTGATGCTGGACGTCGCCCGCGAACTGGTCGCGCGCTGGGACGCCGCGAGCGGGCCGGTCGACGTCGCCGCCGACATGACGCGGCTGACCCTGGAGACGATCGGCCTCGCCGGGTTCGGCTACCGGTTCGGCTCGTTCGAGCGCAGCGAACCGCACCCGTTCGTCACGGCGATGATCCGCGCGCTGCGGTACGCGCAGCTGCAGAACGTCAAGCTCCCGTTCGTGCGGCGCGCGTTCGCCGGGACGGCCGAGCAGAACCAGGCCGACATCGCGACCATGACGAACCTGGTCGACGAGGTCATCGAAGAACGCCGCCGCAGTGGTGAGGAAAGCCGTGACCTGCTCGGCCTGATGCTCAGCGAGGGCCACCCGATGACGGGGGAGCGCCTGGACCCGGTGAACATCCGCAACCAGGCCATCACGTTCGTCGTCGCCGGCCACGAGACGACGTCCGGCGCGCTGTCGTTCGCGTTGTACTACCTGACGCGCCACCCCGAGCTGCTCGCGAAGGCCCGCGCCGAGGTCGACGCGGTGTGGGGCGACCGCGAGCCCGCCTTCGGAGACGTCGCGAAGCTGCGTTACGTCCGTCGCTGCCTCGACGAGGCGATGCGGCTCTGGCCGACCGCGCCCGGTTACTCCCGCGAAGCACGCGAAGACGTCGTGCTCGGCGGGAAGTACCGGATGCGCGAGGGCGACTGGGTGATCGTGCCGCTGCCGCTGGTGCACCGCGATCCCGCGGTCTGGCCGGACCCCGAGCGGTTCGACCCGGACCGCTTCGAGCCTGCCGCGGTGAAGAAGCGGCCGGCGCAGGCGTACAAGCCGTTCGGGACGGGCGAGCGCGCCTGCATCGGCCGCCAGTTCGCGCTGCACGAAGCCGTGCTGGCGCTGGGCATGGTGCTGCAGCGCTACGACTTCGAGGTCGATCCGTCGTACGAGCTCAAGATCGTCGAGTCGTTGACGCTCAAGCCGAGCGGGTTCACCCTCCGGCCGCGGGTCCGGACGAGAGAGCCGCTCACGACCTGAGGTAGCGGACCTGGCCGGGCTTCGAGCGTTCGAACTCGTCGCGTCCGGCGAGATGCTCGGGCACGCCGACCTCCCACCACGCGCCGGCTTCGGTCCACGACGACGGCTGCGTCTTGACGACGACCACCGCCGGACGCCGTTCCGACACCGCCGCCTCGCGGGCCTTGGCGTACGCAGTACGCAGGGAGTCCACATCGGACGCCGGGAACACCAGGCAGCCCAGCGATTCCGCGTGCCGCGCGAAGTCCACTCGCGGCGGCGAAGCGTGGGAAGTCGTGCAGTCGGCGTAGAAGTTGTTGAACGGTTTCCCGCCCTGACCCTCCTGGAGCCGCCCGATCACCGCGTAGCCGTCGTTGTCGCAGACGACCGCGACGAACGGGTGACCCGCGAAGGCGGCCGAGAACAGCTCGGAGTTGAGCATCAGGTACGAGCCGTCGCCCAGGAGCGTCGTCACCAGGCCCGGATGCGCGATCGCCGCGCCCCACGCGCCGGACAGCTCGTAGCCCATGCAGGAAAAGCCGTATTCGACGTCCATCGAAAGCGAGCCGGAGCCGCGCCAGCCGCCGATCAGCTCGCCCGGCAGGCCGCCGGAGGCCGTCATCACGTAGTCGTCCGCCGCCGAGAGGTCGTTCACCACGCCCACGACCTGCGCGTAGGACGGGATCTCGGCGGCCGCCGAGCGTAGCGAATCGACGTGCGCGTCCCAGGAAGCCCGCTCGGCCGCGGCCCGCGACGTCCACGCCGGGTCGACCCGCCAGCTCTCCAGCTGCGCGCCCAGGTCGGCCAGCCCCGCGTCGGCGTCCCCGACCACGGACAACGCGCCGTGCTTCACCGCGTCGAACCGGGCCGCGTTGAGCGCGACCAGGCGGACGTCGGGGGAGAAGACCGTCCACGACGCCGTCGTGAAGTCCTGCAGGCGCGTCCCGACCGCCAGGACGACGTCGGCCGCGGCCGCGAGGACGTTCGCCGACGTCGAGCCCGTGATGCCCAGCGGCCCGGCGTGCAGCGGGTGCGAGTGCGGCACCAGCGTGCGGCCCGCTGTGGTCTCCACCAGCGGGATCCCGTGCCGCTCGGCGAAGTCCACCGCGCGTTTGCCGGCGCCGGAGTACCGGACGCCGCCGCCGAGCACGAGCAATGGACGTTTCGAGGCCCGCAGCACGCCCGCCGCCTCGGTGACCGCACGCCGGTCGGGACGCGACCGCAACGGCCGGTGCGTGACCGGCTCGAACAGCGCGTCCGGGAAGTCGTACGTCTCCGCCTGGACGTCCTGCGGCAGCGCCAGGACCACGGGCCCGCTGTCCGCCGGGTCGGTGAGTACCCGCGCGACCTGCGGCAACGTCGAGAGCAGCTGCTCGGGCCGGGTGATCCGGTCGAAGTAGCGCGAGACCGCGCGGAAGGCGTCGTTGACCGTCGCGGTCGCGTCGCCGAAGGGTTCGATCTGTTGCAGCACGGGATCCGGCGCCCGGCTGGTGAAGGTGTCGCCGGGCAGCAGCAGGACCGGCAGCCGGTTGGCGTGCGCGACCCCGGCCGCGGTGACCATGTTCAGCGCGCCCGGCCCGATCGACGACGTCACGACGCCGACCTGCCGCCGGTGCGTGGCCTTCGCGTACCCGACCGCGGCGAGCGCCATGCCCTGCTCGGTGTGCCCGCGCCACACCGGGATGTCCCCGCGGTGTTCTTCGAGCGCGGTCCCCAGGCCGAGGACGTTGCCGTGCCCGAAGATCGCGAAGACGCCGGGGAAGAGCGGGACTTCGCGCCCGTCCAGGGTTTCCGAGCGCTGGGCGAGGATCCAGCGGACCAGCGCCTGAGCCGTCGTCAGCTTCACCGCACACGTCCTTCGTGGCTCGTCACCGGGCAGCGGGGATCGAGGTCCTGCGACGCCCACGTGTCGCGGACCCAGCCGTGCGCGGGGTCGTCGCAGAACGCCATCGAGCGTTCCGAAGCCGGCCCGGCCAGGACGTTCAGGTAGTACATCGGGTAGCCCGGCGCGGCCACGCACGGCCCGTGGAAGCCGCGCGGGATCAGGAAGACGTCCTGGTCGCGGACGGCGACGTCCTCGTCCAGCTCACCGTCGGTCGTGTAGGTCCGGTGCAGGCCGAACCCCTCGCGCGACGGCGTCACCCCGTCGCGGCCGGCGATGCGGAAGTAGTAGATCTCCTCGTTGACGACCTCGCACTCGCTCGCCTCGTCGTGCTTGTGCGGCGGGTACGACGACCAGTTGCCGCCCGGCGTGATCAGCTCGCACGCGTTGAGCTTGTCGGCGTGGTCCCACACCCCGGGGACGCCGAAGTTGGTCACCTGCCGCGTCGCCTGCCCAGCGCCGCGGACCTCGACCGGGACGTCCTCGGCGGGGCCGTACTTCGCTTCGAGCCGCCGGGTGCAGCGGGCCATCGGCAGCGCGACCTGCGCGCCGGTCTCGGAAGTCAGCTCGACCTCGGCGTCGCGGGGGACGTAGACGAAGTCCGTGACCCGGGTGAACACCGACTCACGCCCTTCCAGCTCGAACTCCTCGCCGTCGACGCGGACCGTGAGCGAGCCGGACAGCGGGAGCACGAACGCCTCGAACTCGCCGGTTTTGACCGTGCGCGGGAGCCGGGTGCCGATCCGGAGCACCCGCAGCCCCGTGTAGGCCCAGCCCGCCGAATCCGGGGTGAGCCGGACCGGGTCGGCGTCGTCGGACAGTGTCCCGAGTGGACGGTGCAGCTTGCTCACTTCGCGGCCTCCAGTACCTTTGCGGCGGCTTCGACAGCAGGCCCGACGCTTCCGCCGAGCCGGGTGAGGTCCATGACCAGGCCGCGGACGACCCCGTGCCACAGCATCCACGACTCCGGGTCGGCGGCCGGCGGACCGCTGAGCACCACCGGCAGCGTCGTGGCGCCCAGGACAGCGGCCGAGCCGGGTGACGGAAGCTTGAGCCAGGTGTGCGCCGATGTCGTCCCGAGGCCGGACGCGACCGTGACGGCCCGCGCCAGCGACTCCGGGTCCTCCTGCGGTACCGGCTTGCCCTCGGAACCGGCGTAGGGGAGTGGCTCGATCATCGCGACCAGGCCGTACGCGGCCAGCTCGGTGACGGCGTCGGCGCAGGCCTGCCGGGCCGAGGCCGTGCCGGGCAGGCGCAGCAGCATCTCGCCGCCGTCCAGCCCGCAGTCGACCAGCGTCCCGGCGTCGTAGCCGGTGAACCCGTCGTCGCGGTTCATCGCCCCGAGGACGACCTTCTCGTGCAGGGCGTCGAGCAGGAGCAGTTCCTCGACGACGTCCGGGGTGCCGAGGACGCCGTCGACCGCCGGGTTGTCGAGGGCGACCAGGAGCCGCTCCAGCAGCGCCCGCCGGTCCGGCGCTCCTCGAGCCGGCTGATCGGCGGAGACCAGGAACAGCGTGTCCTGGTCGGACAGGAGCTGGGGACGGCGTTTGCGGGTCGCGTAGGCCTGGCGGATCGCGCCGGGGTTCGTGGCCCGGGTGTGCAGGAGTTCGCGCCAGCGCTCGTCGGTGAGGATCACAGCAACTCCTCGATCTCCGCCGCGGTCGGCATCGCGTCGGCGCAGGCCAGCCGGGACGCCACCAGCGCGCCCGCGGCGTTCGCGTACTCGGCGATGCGGACCGGCTCCCAGCCCGACAGCAGCCCGTGGATCAGGGCTCCGCCGAAGCCGTCGCCGGCACCGAGCCCGCAGACGACCTCGATGCGTTGCGGCCGCACGGTCCGGCGTCCGTTCGGCGTCGCCACCAGCACGCCGTCCGCGCCCTTCTTGATCACCGCGAGCCGCACCCCGCGTTCGAGCATCCGGTCGGCGGCGGCGTCCGGATCCGCGGTGCCGACGGCGACCTCCACCTCGGTCCGGTTGCCGACCGCGACGGTGACGTGGTCGAGCATCGCGCCGATCTCTTCGCGGGCCTGCTCGACCGACGGCCAGAACATCGGCCGGTAGTCGAGGTCCAGCACGGTGTGCTCGCGACGGCCGCGGGTTTCGAGGATCTTCCGCTGCGTGGTGCGGGCGGGCTCGGCGGACACGCCGGTGCCGGTGACCCACAACAGCGGCACCGACTCGACGACGTCCCACGGCACGTCGTCGTCGGTGAGCGTGAGGTCGGGGGCGATGGGGGAGCGGTAGAACAGCGGCGGCGGGTCCGCGGGCGGGTTCAGCTCGCAGAACACCACCGGCGTCTGGAGATCCGGCGACGTGCCGACGTGCGCCGAGGACACGCCGAAGCCTTCCAGGGCTTGCCGGACGTAGTCGCCGAAGCCGTCCGGGCCGACCTTGGTCAGCACCGCCGTGTGACGGCCGAGCCGCGCGGCGGCGACCGCGACGTTGGTCGCGGTGCCGCCGAGCGACTTGGCGAACGTGCTGACGCCGGCCAAGGGGACGCCGCTCTGCTCCGGGTAGAGGTCGACGCCCACCCGGCCGATCGTCAGCACTTCGAGACTCACGCCTTCTCCACCTGCCGCAGTTCGTGTTCCAGGGCTTCCAGTTCCGCACCGCCCGCCATCTGCCGGGTCAGTTCGTTGATGTCGATGTCCTTCTTCTCGTACGAGCCGAGTGGCGCACCGCGCTTGAGCAGCAGGAACCGGTCGGCGACCGGGTAGGCGTGGTGCGGGTTGTGCGTGATCAGCACGACGCCGAGCCCGCGATCACGGGCCTGCGCGACGTACTTCAGCACCACCCCGGCCTGCTTGACGCCCAGCGCGGCGGTCGGCTCGTCGAGGATCAGGACCTTCGCGCCGAAGTACACCGCCCGCGCGATCGCGACGCACTGGCGTTCACCGCCCGACAGCGTCCCGACCGGCTGCTCGACGTCCCGCAGGTCGATGCCCATGTCGGACAGCGCCTGCTTGGTCGTCTCACGGCCCTTGCGCCGGTCGAGGAACTTGAACGGGCCGAACCCGATCGTCGGCTCCGAGCCGAGGAAGAAGTTCCGCCAGACGCTCATCAGCGGCACCACGGCGAGGTCCTGGTACACGGTCGCGATGCCGTGGTCGAGGGCCTCCCGCGGCGAGGCGAGCCGGACCGGCTGCCCGTCGATGAGGAACTCGCCGCGGTCGTGCTGGTGCACGCCGGCCAGGATCTTGATCAGCGTGGACTTCCCGGCGCCGTTGTCGCCGAGCACGCAGGTCACCTCGCCGGCGTTGACCACAGTGGACACATCGCGCAGCGCGATCACGCTGCCGTAAGTCTTTCCGATATCGCGAACTTCGATGAGGCTCATCGCCGGACCCTTTCCGCGCGCCGCCGGAAGGCGTTGTTCACCAGGACCGCGGCCAGCAGCATGATGCCGAGGAACAGCATGAACCAGTCGCTGTTCCACTGCGCGAACACGATGCCCTGCCGCGCCATGCCGAAGATCAGCGCGCCGATCGCCGCGCCCACCGCCGAGCCGAACCCGCCGGTGAGCAGGCAGCCGCCGATCACGGCCGCGATGATGTACTGGAACTCCAGCCCGATGCCCTGGTTCGCCTGCACGCTGGCGAACCGCAGGATGTTGATCGAGCCGACCAGCCACGCGCCGAGCGCGGTGCCCATGAACAGCAGGATCTTCGTGCGCACCACCGGCACGCCGACCGAGCGGGCCGACACCTGAGACCCGCCGACCGCGAAGATCCAGTTGCCGAACCGGGTCCGCATCAGCAGCACCGCGGCGACGGCCGTGACCACGATCCACCAGATGATCGACGACTGGAACTCCGTGCCGCCGATGTCGAACGTGGACGCGAACAGCCCGCCGGCGGACTCGTACCCGCTGGTCGAGCGCATGCCCGAGACCTGGACGGTGTTGGTCACCCAGCGCGTCACGCCGAGGTTGAGCCCCTGCAGGGCGAGGAACGACCCCAGCGTGACGATGAAGCTGGGCAGCCCGGTCTTCATCACCAGCCAGCCGTTGAACGCGCCGACGCCGAGCGCGAACGCCAGCGAGACCAGCAGCGCGAGCCAGACGTTCCACCCCGCCTGCGTCGCCAGGATCGCCGTGACCAGCGACGTCGACGCCGTCATCACGCCGGCCGAGAGGTCGAACTCGCCGCCGACCATGAGCAGCGCGACCACGACGGCCATGATGCCCAGGGTCGAGGAGTCGTCGAGCCAGGTCGCCACGCCCAGCGGGCTGAGGAACTGGCCGGTGACGACGGAGAAGAAGACGAACACGAGCACGGCGCCGAGCAGCGCGCCGATCTCGGGCCGGACGACCAATCGGTCGGTCAGGCTCTTCTTCCCCACACGCTCGTCGGGTCGGGTCTGGATCGCTGCGGTCATCACGTCCCCTTAGCGGGTGCCGCGCTGCGCGTACGGGGCCACGGTGTCGATGGTGGTCTTGTCGACGAAGCCGGGGCCGGTCTGCACCGGGTGGCCGCCGCCGATGGTGTTGCCGTTCTCCTTGTACAGCTTGAGGAACACGATCGGCAGGTAGCCCTGCTCGTACTGCTGCTGGTCGACGGCGAAGAGGATCGTGCCGGCCTTGATGGCCGCGACGACATCGGCGTTCAGGTCGAACGTCGCCACCTGCGCCTTGGAGCTCGCCTCCTTGGCCGCGTCGACCGCGCGGGCCGCGACCTGGGAGTTCAGCGCCAGCACGGCGTCGATCGACGGGTCGGACTGCAGCGCGCCGCGGATCCGCGCCTGCGCGTCGGTCGGGTTGGAGATGTCGACCTGCAGCGTCGAGACGTTGCCGAAGGCCTGCTTCGCGCCGTCGCAGCGCTGGTTCTGGCCGATGTTGCCGGCCTCGTGGATGACGCACAGGAGCTTCGTCTTGCCGGCCGCCTTGAGCCGCTGGCCCGCGCCCTGGCCCGCGAGGCCCTCGCTCTGCCCGACGTGCGCGATCGCGCCGAACGCCGCGCTGGAGTCTTCGCCGGAGTTGATGGTGACGACCGGGATGCCGGCCTTGACCGCGTTCTGGATCGACGTCTGCAGCGCCTGCGGGTTCGCCATGGAGACGACCAGGCCACTGACCTTCTGCGCGACGGCGTTGTCGATCAGCTTGGCCTGGTTGCCCGGGTCGCCGTCGGAGTAGTAGTCGACGCCGACGTTCAGATCCTTGCCCGCCTGCTCGGCGCCGTTCTTGACGACGTTCCAGAAGGCGTCGCCGGCGCTGCCGTGGGTGACCACGGCGATCTTGAGCGGGCCGCCGGAACTCGGGGCCGCGGCGGACGGGGCGCTCGAGCTGCTGGACGAGTTGTCGGCGCTGGGACCGCTGCAGGCGGAAAGGACCAGCCCGGCGGCGGCGATCGCCGCGACGCCGGCCAGCTTCTTGATAGAAAACACAGTCACTCCTTTGGGACCGATTACAGGGAGTCGATGATCTTCGCGAGGTGGGCGAGGCTGCGCTCGGTGTCCCGCCGCGGTGTGTCGTCGGGGCTCGAGTCGCCGAGGGCGGTGTCCTGTTCGAGGACGTACCAGCCGTCGTAGCCGGCCGCCTGGACGGAGCGCACCATCGACGCCACGTCCACGTCCCCTTCGCCGAGCGGGGTGTAGATGCCCTGCCCGACCGCGTCGGTGTAGCCGAGCCGGCCCGCGCGGACCTCGGCCGCCAGGTCTTCTCGGACGTCCTTCAGATGCACGTGCCCCACCCGTTCGGGATGCCGCTGCGCCAGCTCGACCGGATCCGTCCCGCCGATCATCAGGTGCCCGGTGTCGAGGCACAAGCCGAGGTCGGAATCGGCGAGGAAGCGCTCGACCTCGGCCTGCTGCTCGACGTGCGTCCCGACGTGCGGGTGCAGCACGGTGCGCAGGCCGTGGGCGGCGGCGATGTCGCGGATCTTTCCGGCGGTGCCGACGAGCGTCGCCCATTCGGCGTCGGTGAGCTTCGGGCGTTCGTCGTAGCCGTCGAGCCCGGTCGCGGCGGCGAGCACGAGGACGTCACCACCGCACGCGGCGAACAGCGCGGCGGACTCTTCGGCTTCCTTGAGGGCGTCTTCCTGGTTTTCGTGGAGGACGACGGCGAGGAAGCCGCCGACGAGCGTCAGCCCGTGCGTCCCGAGCAATTCCCGGAGCTCCACCGGGTCGCGCGGGAGGTACCCGGGCGGGCCCAGCTCGGTGGCCTGGACGCCCAGCTCGGCCATCTCGCCGAGCACGGTCGCCGCGTCGAGCACCCGGCCCCACCCCGGGACTTCGCAAACGCCCCAAGAGATCGGCGCGGCGGCTACTCGGATCGTCGCTGTCACCATGGGCCTCCGTTGGTCCGTTGGAGCGCTCTATTGATTAGAGCGCTCTAATCTTGTAGCGTCCGTCACATCAAGTCAAGGCCGAGTTTTTCGTGGTCAGGGGAGGTGCGGTCATGCGTCCGACCATGGAAGACGTCGCCGCGCGGGCGGGAGTTTCCCGCGCGCTGGTCTCCCTCGTGATGAGGAATTCACCGAAGGTCTCCGACGCCCGCCGCTCGGCCGTGCTGCGTGCCGCGAAGGAGCTCGGCTACCAGCCGCACGTCATGGCGCGGTCGCTGGCCAGCCGCACGTCCACGGTGCTCGGCGTGATGGTCAACGACCTGCGCAACGCGTTCTTCGCCGACATCGTCGAAGAGCTGGACAGCGCCGCGCAGGCGGCGGGCTTCGACCTGATCCTCAACACGGGCGGCCGCAGTCCCACGCGCGAGTGGAACGCCTTGCACAACCTCCTTTCCTTCCGCCCGGCGGGGATCATCCTGCTGTCGCCGGTCGTCCCGGCGTCGGCGATCCAGGTCGCGGCCCGGCAGTGCCCGGTCGTGCTGGTCTCCCGGACCGCCCGGTCGTCCACAGTGGACACGGTGAACGACGACGGCGAGGCGGGTTCCGCGCTGGCCGTCGACCACCTGGTCGGCCTCGGGCACCGGCGCATCGCGCATCTCGACGGCGGCGCCGCGGCCGGGTCGGCCCAGCGGCGGCGGGGCTTCGAGGCCGCCATGCGGCGGCACGGGCTCGAGCCGATCGTCGTGCGCAGCGAGCACACCGACATCGGGGGCGAGAACGCCGTGCGGGAGCTGCTGGCCGAGTACGCCCGCCCGGACCTGCCGACGGGGCTGGTCTCCGGCAACGACTTCAATGCCGTGGGGGCGATCTCGGCGCTGGAAGAAGCCGGGCTGCGCGTACCCGAGGACGTGTCGGTCGTCGGCTACGACAACACGTCGCTCGCCGCACTCCGTCATCTTTCGCTGACCACAGTGGACCAGCCGCGCAAGGACATGGCGCGGCTGGCCTTCGAAGCGTTGATCGAACGCGTCCGCGGGGAGCGCACGGAGCCGGTCCGGCACCTGCTGCACCCGTCCCTGGTGGTCCGCGCGACCACTGCCGAGATTTCCGTGACAGGAGGAATACAACGATGAGGTTGGGACTGGCGGGCACCGGCCGGATCGGCACCGCGCACGCGGAGACGCTGAAGGGCTTCGACGAGGTGGAGTCGGTCGTGGTGGCCGACGTCGACACCGCGCGGGCCCAGTCGGCGGCCGCGAAGCTGGGCGTCGAGGCGGCTTCCCTCGACGAGCTGTTCGCCGCGGGCCTCGACGGCCTGGTCGTCACGGCGGCGACGGACGCGCACCCGGGCCTGATCATCGCGGCGGTCGACGCGGGCATCCCGGTGTTCTGCGAGAAGCCGGTCGCGGCGGACATCCCCGGCACCCTGGCCGTGATCGACCGCATCGGAGCGTCGGACGTCCCGGTCCAGATCGGCTTCCAGCGCCGGTTCGACGCGGGCTACGCGGCGGCGCGGGCGGCGGTCGCGTCGGGCGAGCTGGGCTGGCTGCACACGCTGCGCGCGACGACGTTCGACCCGGCACCCCCGCCGGCGGAGTACGTCGCCCATTCGGGTGGGCTGTTCCGCGACTGCGGCGTGCACGACTTCGACATCATCCGCTGGGTGAGCGGCCGCGAGGTGGCCGAGGTGTACGCGATCGGCGCGAACCGCGGAGAGCGGTTCTTCGCGGACGCGGGCGACGTCGACACGGCGGCGGCGACGCTGACCCTCGACGACGGAACACTGGCGACGGTGTCCCTGACCCGCTACAACGGCGCGGGTTACGACGTGCGGCTGGAGGCGTTGGGCTCGGTGTCGGGCGTGGTGGTCGGCCTGGACGACCGGGCGCCGCTGCGGTCGGTGGAGCCGGGGGTGCCGCCGCTGCCGGGGCCGGCGTACCCGGGGTTCATGGAGCGGTTCCGCCCGGCGTACACGACGGAGCTGCGGGCGTTCCTGGACGTCGTCGCGGGCCGGGCACCTTCGCCGTGCGTGGCGGCGGACGCGTTGGAGGCGTTCTACATCGCGGAGGCGTGCGAGCTGTCCCGCCGCGAGCGGCGCCCGGTGGGGCTGGTGGAGGTCAGGCGCTGAGCAGCTTGCGAAAGGGTCGACACGCGTGATTGCGGAGCCGACACGCGTGATCAGGAGGTCGACACGCCGCGGGGTCGGGAGCCTCGCCGTGTCGACCCTTCAATCACGCGTGTCGACCTTCCGATCACGGGCGCAGGAGCTTGCGGACGGTGCGTTCGACCAGCGCCGCGGCCTTCGGCGGGGGAGTGCGGCCTGTCGAGAGGTAGCGGTGGACGACCGCGCGCGGGATCTCGACCAGGGCGAGGACGACCTCCTCGTCCGTGCAGCCGGTGAGCGGCGGCAGGGCCCGCGTCGCACGCTTGAGCGTGTCGCGCAGCTCCTGCTCGTCCTCGGTCACAGCCTTCGCGGCTTCGGGTGACCAGTCGGCGGGCCCGAAGGCGTGCTTGCCCGCGTCGAGGACCCGCGCGCCCTCGGGGTGCTTGCGGCACCAGTGGACGACGCTCGTCGCGGCCTCGACCGCCGCTTCGATCGTCGTCGCTTCGCCGAGGCACCGGGTGAAGGTGTCCTGGAAGTCGCGCAGGGTCCGGCGCCAGAGCTCGGCGAGCAGCGCGGGGCGGTCCGGGAAGCGGTGGTAGATGGAGCCGTTGGGGGCTCCGGTGGCCTTCGCGGTGGCGGCCATGGTCACGGCGCGGGCCCCGCCTTCGGCGAACAAGGCCGTGGCGGCGTCGAGGAACTGCGCTGTGGTGTGCGTCGCGGGGCGGCCCATGTTGTAGAGATTAGGCTCTAATACGTTCTGGAGGACAGTCTCCAGAACGGAGGGCTCTCGTGATGGTCCGCAACGTCCACACCCGCCGGTTCCCGGTCTCCGCCGACCGGCTCGTTCCCCTGCTGGAAACGCTCGGCACCCCGGAGGACCGGCTCTGGCCGGTGGCCGACTGGCCCCCGACCCGCCTGGACGGCCCCCGCGTCCCGGGCACCCCGGCGGGCCACGGGCCGGTGCGCTACGTCGTGGAGGAGGTATCCCCGGACCGGCTGCGGTGCCGGTTCACCGCACCGGCGGGCGTACACGGGTACCACGAGCTCACGATCGACGGCGGCACGCTCACCCACGTCCTGGACGCGTCACTGCACGGCCGGGCCCGGCTGACCTGGCCGTTGTTCTTCAGGCCGCTGCACGACGCGTTGCTGGAGGGGCTGCTGGACCGGGCCGAGCTCGAGGTGACCGGCCGGGTGGCGCGGCCGGTCCGGTGGTCGCCTTACGTCCGGCTTCTGCGGGCACTGGGCCGTATCCGCCTGCGGAGCACTCGCGTTGCCGTCAAGCCGGCGAGCTGAGCTACGACCGCCGAGCCGGGCTCAGCTTCGGCAGGATCTCCGTCCGCACGTACTCCAGCGCGTCCCGCTCCGGGAGGATGTGCGGCCCCTGCACCCACACCACCCCGTGCCGCACGGCGGCCGCGGTGACCCGTTCCCGCAAGGTCCCCACCACTCCCGCGCCCAGCACCAAGGCGTCCACGAAGCCCAAGCGCGTCAAAACCGCTTCCTCCGAAACGACGCCGTCCGCGGCGAAACCCGCCGCGGACAGCGCCGCCGTCACCCTCGAGACCGTGGCCGGGTTGCGGCCGAACAGGAGCACCTTCATGCCCCCAGCCTCGTACCTCAAGGGCGGTTGAGGTCAAGACAGGTCAAGACAGTTCGAGCGTGGGGGAGTACATCTCGATCCAGTGGTAGAGGTCGAGCAGCCGGTCCAGCCCGACCCGCGCCGCCGGGTTCATGGTCGCCGGGTCCACTTCGGACACCTGGTGCGCCCACGCCTTGTCCACCAGGCCGAACACCTGGTGGCCCGGCTCGGCCAGGACCTCCTTGACCTGCTGCTGCAACGCCGCCGCGTAGCCCGGGTCCTGCGTCGACGGGTACGGGCTCTTCACCCGCTGGGCCACCGACTCCGGCAGGACATGGGAAGTAGCGTGGCGCAGCAGGCTCTTCTCGCGCCCGTCGAACGTCTTCAGCGACCACGGCGTGTTGTAGACGTACTCGACCAGCCGGTGGTCGCAGAACGGCACGCGGACCTCCAGGCCCACCGCCATCGACGCGCGGTCCTTGCGGTCGAGCAGCATCCGCACGAAGCGGGTCAGGTGCAGGTTGCAGATGGTCCGCATCCGCGCCTCCTTCGCCGACTCGCCGTCCAGGTGGTCGACCGCGGAGACCGCAGTGCGGTACTGGTCCCCGATGTAGGACTCCAGGTCCAGCTTCTGCCGCAGCTCGGTCGTGTACAGCGACGCGCGCTCGTCCATCATCGACGTCCGGAACGCCAGCCACGGGAACGTGTCCGCGTTGACGGCCTTCTCGTCGTGGAACCAGCGGTAGCCGCCGAACACCTCGTCGGCCGACTCGCCCGACAGGGCCACCGTCGACTCGCCGCGGATCGCCTTGAACAGCAGGTACAGCGAGGTGTCCATGTCGCCGAGCCCGGCCGGGATGTCGCGGGCCTTCAGCACCGCGCGCCGCACCGCCGGGTCGCTCAGCTCCGCCGGGTTCAGCATGACGTTCTGGTGCGCCGACCCGACCAGCTCCGCGACGTCACGGATGTACGGCGAGTCCGCGGTGTCGCGCATCTCGTCCGGCTTGAAGTTCTCCTCCTGGCCGAAGAAGTCGACGGAGAACGTCCGCAGCTGCTCGCCCTGCCCGGCGAGGTGGGGTGCGGCGAGGCCGGTGACGGCACTCGAGTCGAGGCCGCCGGACAGCAGTACGCAGCGCGGGACGTCCGCGACGAGCTGGCGGTGCACGATGTCGGTCATCAGCTCGCGGACGCGGGCGACCGTGGTCTCCTGGTCGTCGGTGTGCTGCTTCGCGTCGAGCTTCCAGTACGTGCGGGTGCGGACGCCCTCGCGGGACACGGTGACGATCGTGCCCGGCTGGACTTCCTCCATGCCCTTCCACAGCGACCAGCCGGGGCTCTTGGTGAACGCCATCAGCTCGCGGAGGCCGTCGGTGTCGACGACCTTGCTCGCCAGCGGGTTCGCCAGGATGGCCTTCGGCTCGGAGCCGAACAGGACGCCGTCGCGGGTCGGGTAGTAGTAGAACGGCTTGATGCCCATCCGGTCGCGGATCATGACGAGCCGGTCGTCGCGCTCGTCCCAGATCGCGAACGCGTACATGCCGTTGAGGTGGTCGACGACCTCGTCGCCCCACTGCAGGTAGCCGTGCAGCACGACCTCGGTGTCGCTGTCGGTCTCCCACTTGTGGCCGAGCTTGGTCAGCTCTTCCTTCAGCTCGGTGAAGTTGTAGGCCTCACCGCTGTAGACCATCGCGACGTCGCCGTTCGGCGTGTGCACGGACATCGGCTGCCGGCCGCCGGGCAGGTCGATGATGGCCAGCCGCCGGTGGCCGAGCGCGACGTGCGTGCGCACCCACGTGCCGACGTCGTCCGGGCCGCGGCAGGCCATGGTCTCCGTCATGGCGTCGACCACGTCCTGGCGGCGGGTGAGGTCGGCGTCGTAGGAAACCCAGCCGGCGATACCGCACATAGGTGAACCCCTCTCCCAGATTTGCTTAGCCGATACAACTATCGGTAACACAGGTGTAACACGGCCTGAAGATCTTGTCTGCCCGAATTGCACGTTCCGCACTTGTTCGGTCACTCGTTGTGTCGCGAGTCACTAACCAACTGCATACAGTGAGTACTGGGCAAACGTTTGCGTGACGCCCGCCACCGGCCATAAAGACGGCGTAAATGGGTGTCAGGAACGCATCAAGAGGCCGTCAGCCGCAGGTCGGGA
Organism: Amycolatopsis ponsaeliensis; assembly: GCF_030182635.1. Taxonomy (NCBI): domain Bacteria; kingdom Bacillati; phylum Actinomycetota; class Actinomycetes; order Pseudonocardiales; family Pseudonocardiaceae; genus Amycolatopsis; species Amycolatopsis ponsaeliensis. The sequence continues at coordinate 82,902 of NZ_JAPZLD010000012.1, read as the reverse complement.
CGAGGTCCCTGAGACGCACAGTGAACGCGTCCGGTCACCGAACCCGGTGACCCGTCTTGAGAGGTGCCCTGTGGCCGACTTGCTCTACGCCGTCCTGCTGATCGGCGTGTTCGTGGTGCTCGCGCTGGCGCTGCGCGGGCTGGAGAAGCTGTGAGCGGCGCCGGGACCGTGGCCAACGTCGTCGGCGGGCTGCTGGCGCTGGGCCTGCTCGTGTACCTGTTCGTCGCCTTGATCAGGCCGGAGAAATTCTGATGTCCGACACCGCGGCCGGGCTCATCCAGCTCGGCCTCCTCCTCGCCGCTCTCGCCGCGGTCTACAAGCCGCTCGGCGACTACCTGGCGCGTGTCTTCTCGACCGAGAAGCACCTGAAGCTCGAGAAGGGCCTCTACAAGCTCTTCCGCGTCGACCCGGACTCCGAACAGCGGTGGCCGACCTACGCCGCGGGCGTGCTCGGCTTCTCGTTCGTCTCGGTCGTCCTGCTCTACCTGCTGCAGCGGCTCCAGCCGCTCCTGCCGTGGAGCCTGGGCCGCGGCTCGGTGAGCCCGGGCGTCGCCTTCAACACCGCGGTTTCCTTCGTCACCAACACGAACTGGCAGTCCTACGTCCCCGAGACGACGATGGGCCACTTCGTGCAGATGGCCGGGCTGACCGTGCAGAACTTCCTGTCGGCCGGCGTCGGCCTCGCCGTGGCGATCGCGGTGACGCGCGGGTTCGTCCGGGCGAAGACCGACCGGCTCGGCAACTTCTGGGTGGACCTCACGCGCGGCACGATCCGCGTCCTGCTGCCGATGGCGTTCGTCTTCGCGATCGTGCTGGTCGCGCTCGGCGTCGTGCAGAGCCTCAAGGCCGGCGTCGCCGTCACCAACCCGGACGGCAGCCACAGCACCATCGCCCTGGCCCCGGCGGCGAGCCAGGAGGCGATCAAGGAGCTGGGCACCAACGGCGGCGGCATCCTCAACGCCAACTCCGCGCACCCGTTCGAGAACCCCACCGCGTGGACGAACCTGATCGAGCTGTTCCTGATCCTGGTGATCCCGGTCAGCCTGACCCGCGCGTTCGGCAAGCTGGTCGGCAAGCCCAAGCAGGGGTACGTCCTGCTCGGCGTGATGAGCCTGCTGTGGGCCGCGTCGCTGGCGATCATCTGGTTCTCCGAAGCCAACGCGAACAACCCGGCCGCGCTGGCCGCGGGCGCGAGCATGGAAGGCAAGGAACAGCGGTTCGGCATCGGCCTGACGTCGATCTTCGCCGACACCACCACCGGCACGTCGACCGGCGCGGTCAACGGCGCCCACGACAGCCTCTCGGGCCTCGGCGGCGGGGGACCGCTGCTCAACATGCTCTACGGCGAGATCTCGCCCGGCGGCGTCGGCACCGGCCTCTACGGGATCCTGGTCATGGCCATCATCGCGATGTTCCTGGCCGGGCTGATGGTCGGGCGCACCCCGGAGTACCTGGGCAAGAAGCTCGGCAAGCGCGAGGTCACCTGCGCGGCGATCGCCATGCTCGCGATGCCGACCGTGGTGCTCCTCGGCTCCGGGATCGCGCTGCTACTGCCGGACACCGCGGGCGCGCTGGGCAACGGCGGCGCGCACGGCCTGTCCGAAATCCTCTACGGCTACGCGTCCACCGGCAACAACAACGGCAGCGCGTTCGGCGGCCTGACCGCGACGAGCGACTGGTTCCAGTCGTCGTTCGGCGTCGCCATGGCGATCGGCCGGTTCGTGCCGATCCTCGCCGTGCTCTGCCTGGCCGGTTCGCTGGCCGCCCAGCGCAAGGTGCCCGAGACCGTCGGCACCCTGCCCACCACCGGGCCGCTGTTCGCCACCATGCTCACCGGCACGGTAGTGCTCGTCGCGGCCCTCACGTTCATCCCGGCGCTCGCGCTCGGGCCCATCGCGGAGGCACTCGCATGACCGTCACCGAAGAACGACCCCAGGTGACTCCCCTCGAAACCACGAGCCGCGTCGGCGCCGGGGTTTTCAGTCCCCGCCAGCTCTGGACGTCGCTGCCGGACGCGTTCCGGAAGCTCAACCCGAAGCACCAGCTCGGCAACCCCGTGATGTTCGTGGTGTGGGTGGGCTCCGCGCTCACCACGGTCTTCGCGATCACCGACCCGAGTGTGTTCACCATCCTGATCGCCGTCTGGCTCTGGTTCACGGTGTTGTTCGCGAACCTCGCCGAGGCCGTCGCCGAAGGACGTGGCAAAGCGCAGGCGGAAAGCCTGCGGCGGTCGAAGAAGGAAACCGTCGCCCGCCGGCTCACCTCGGACGGCGAGGAGCAGGTACCCGGGGTCGAGCTGAAGATCGGTGACCTGGTCGTCGTCGAGGCGGGCCAGGTGATCCCGGGCGACGGCGACGTCGTCGAGGGCATCGCGACCGTCGACGAGTCGGCCATCACCGGCGAGTCCGCCCCGGTCATCCGCGAGTCCGGCGGCGACCGGTCGGCGGTCACCGGCGGCACGACCGTGCTGAGCGACCGGGTCGTCGTCAAGATCACGACCAAGCCGGGCGAGTCCTTTGTGGACCGCATGATCGCGTTGGTGGAAGGCGCCTCCCGGCAGAAGACACCGAACGAGATCGCGCTGACCATCCTGCTCTCGACGTTGACGATCATCTTCCTGCTCGCCGTCGTGGCGCTGCAGCCGATGGCGCGCTACTCCGGCAGCGAGCAGTCGGTGATCGTGCTGACCGCGCTGCTGGTCTGCCTGATCCCGACGACGATCGGTGCGCTGCTGTCCGCGATCGGCATCGCGGGCATGGACCGTCTTGTGCAGCGCAACGTCCTCGCGACGTCGGGCCGCGCGGTCGAGGCCGCCGGCGACGTCTCGACGTTGCTGCTCGACAAGACCGGCACCATCACCTTCGGCAACCGCCGGGCGACCGAGCTGATCCCGGTCGGAACGTCCACACCGGACGAACTCGCGCGCGCGGCCCGGCTGGCCAGCCTCGCCGACGAAACCCCCGAGGGACGCAGCGTCGTCGAGCTGACCGAGGCCCACGCGGGCCAGGACGAACGCGGCGAGTTCGTCCCTTTCACCGCGCAGACGCGGATGAGCGGGCTCGACGTCGGTGGCCGGCGGATCCGCAAGGGCGCCGCGTCCGCGGTCCGCGCGTGGGTGCGGGAGAACGGCGGTGAGTTCCCCGACGAGACCGAGCGCGTGGTCGACGAGATCAGCGCTCAGGGCGGCACCCCGCTGGTGGTCGCCGAGGACACCGTGGTGCGCGGCGTGATCCGGCTGTCCGACGTCGTCAAGCCGGGCATGAAGGAGCGCTTCAAGGAACTGCGGGCGATGGGCATCAAGACGGTGATGATCACCGGCGACAACCCGCTCACCGCCAAGGCCATCGCCGCGGACGCGGGTGTCGACGACTACCTCGCCGAGGCCAAGCCCGAAGACAAGATGGCGCTCATCAAGCAGGAGCAGGAGGGCGGGCGCCTGGTCGCGATGACCGGCGACGGCACCAACGACGCGCCCGCGCTCGCGCAGTCCGACGTCGGCGTCGCGATGAACACCGGCACGTCGGCCGCGAAGGAGGCCGGCAACATGGTCGACCTCGACAGCGACCCGACCAAGCTGATCGAGATCGTCGAGATCGGCAAGCAGCTGCTCATCACCCGCGGCGCGCTGACCACGTTCAGCGTCGCCAACGACCTCGCCAAGTACTTCGCGATCCTGCCGGCGATGTTCACCGGCATCTTCGCCCAGCTCGGCGCGCTGAACATCATGCACCTGGCCACGCCGAAGTCGGCGATCCTCTCCGCGGTCATCTTCAACGCGCTGATCATCGTCGTGCTCATCCCGCTGGCCCTGCGCGGAGTGCGGTACAAGCCGTCGTCGGCCTCGGCCCTGCTGCGCCGCAACCTGCTCGTCTACGGCCTCGGCGGCATCGTCAGCCCCTTCCTCGGGATCTGGCTGATCGACCTGCTCGTACGCCTCATCCCTGGAATCGGGTGAATCTCGTGAACACTCTCGTCAAGCAGACCTGGGCCGGGCTGCGCGTGCTGGTCGTGCTGACCGTCCTGCTCGGGGTGATCTACCCCCTGGCGGTGTGGGCGATCGCCCGCATCCCCGGGCTGGAGGGCAACGCCGAAGGCTCGGTCGTCACGCAGAACGGCCAGGCGGTCGGGTCGTCGCTCATCGGCGTCGACCCGGTGCCCGCCGACCCGGCGCACGACCCGTGGTTCCACAGCCGGCCCTCCGCGGCCGGCCCGGCGATGCCCTCCGGCGCGTCCAACAAGGGCCCGTACAACGAGGACCTGGTGAAGACCATCCAGGAGCGGCGCGACGCCATCGCCAAGCGCGAAGGCGTGTCACCCGACCAGGTACCGCCGGACGCGGTGACGGCGTCGGGTTCCGGCCTCGACCCGTCGATCAGCGTGGCCTACGCCGACCTCCAGATCGCCCGCGTCGCCCGGGTGACGGGGTTGCCGGTGGACCGCGTGAAGCAGCTGGTCGAAGCGAACACCTCGGGCGCGGGGATCGGCGTCCCCGGCGTGAATGTGCTCCAGCTCAACTTGGCCGTGCAAGGTGCGGCCGGAGGGGCACACTGACAGCGTGACCAGTACGAAGAAGCCGCGCCGAGGGGAGCTGAGGATCTACCTCGGCGCGGCTCCGGGCGTCGGCAAGACCTTCGCCATGCTCGGCGAAGCGCGGCGGCGCCTCGACCGCGGCACCGACGTCGTCGTCGGGCTGGTGGAGACGCACGGCCGCGAGAAGACCGCGGTGCTGCTCGACGGCCTCGAGGTCGTCCCGCGGCGGCACGCCGGGCACCGCGGCCGCGAGTTCGACGAGATGGACGTCGACGCCATCCTCGCCCGCGCGCCCGAGGTCGCCGTCGTCGACGAGCTCGCGCACACCAACGTGCCGGGCTCGCGCAACGCCAAGCGCTGGGAGGACGTCGAGGAGCTGCTGGCAGCCGGGATCGACGTCCTGTCCACGGTCAACGTGCAGCACCTGCAGAGCCTCAACGACGTCGTCGAGCGGATCACCGGCGTCACCCAGCAGGAGACCGTGCCGGACGAGGTCGTCCGCCGTGCCGAACAGCTCGAGCTGGTCGACATCACCCCGGAGGCGCTGCGGCGGCGGCTCGCGCACGGCAACGTCTACCCGGCCGAGCGGATCGACGCCGCGCTCGGCAACTACTTCCGGCCCGGCAATCTGACGGCACTGCGCGAGCTGGCCCTGCTCTGGGTGGCCGACCAGGTCGACGTCGCCCTGCAGCGCTACCGCGCCGAGCAGAGCATCACCGACACCTGGGAGGCGCGCGAACGCGTCGTCGTCTCCATCACCGGCGGCGCGGAGAGCGAGACGCTCATCCGCCGCGCCAGCCGGATCGCCACCCGCGCCGGCGCCGAGCTGCAGGTCGTGCACATCCTGCGCGGCGACGGCTTGTCGGGGCTCGGGCCGGCCGCGATCGCCCGCTGCCGGACCCTGGCCGAAGAGGTGGGCGCGACCTTCCACACGGTCGTCGGCGACGACGTCCCGACCGCGCTGCTGGACTTCGCCCGCGGTGTCAACGCGACCCAGCTGGTGATCGGCACCTCGCGGCGCTCACGCGTGGCGCGGCTGTTCGACGAGGGCATCGGCGCCGGGGTCGTGCGGCAGTCCGGGTCGATCGACGTCCACATGGTCACCCACTCCGAGGCGGGCGGGCGCCTGCGGGCCCGGCTGAGCGCGAGCCCGCTGGGGTTCTCGCGGCTGGTCGCGGGCTGGGTGCTCAGCGTCGTGCTGCCGGTGCTGGTCACCGCCGTCGGGTTCTTCATCCCGAGCGGGCTCGACTTCGCCACCGACGTCATCTCCTACGTGCTGGCCACCGTCGTCGTGGCGCTGGTCGGCGGGCTCGGGCCGGCGCTGGCCGCGGCCGTGCTCGGCGCCGGGCTGCTGAACTTCTTCTTCACGCCACCGCTTTACACGCTGAACGTGCACACCCCGCAGAACCTCGTGACGCTGATCGCGATGGTCGTGGTCGCCGTGCTCGTCGCGCTGGTCGTCGACCAGGCGGCGCGCCGGGCCACGCAGGCGGCGCGGGCGCGGACCGAGGCGGCGCTGCTCGCGTCCTACGCCCGGACCGTGCTGACCCACGCCAACCCGATCGAACGGCTGCTGGAGAAGGTCCGCGAGAACTTCGCGCTGACGTCGGTGACCCTGCTGGAGAAGCAGGAGGGCGAGTGGCGCGCGGTGGCGACGGCGGGGGAGCACCCGTGCGCGGATCCGGACGAGGCCGACGTCGACATCGCCGTCACGGCTGATGTGCACCTGACGCTGCGCGGGCGGGCGCTCCCGGCGGCCGACCGGCGGGTGCTGGAAGCCGTGGCCGGGCAGGCGTTGCTCGCCCTGCGCCAGCAGCGGACGGCCGCCGCCGCGGCCCGCGCCGAGCGCAAGGCCGAGGCGACCGAGCTGCGCACCACGCTGCTGTCCGCGGTCGGGCACGACCTGCGCACGCCGCTGACGTCGATCAAGGCGTCGATCGGCAGCCTGCGCGCGCCCGATCTGCGGCTGTCCGAAGAGGACACCGCCGAGCTGATGGAGGCCATCGAGCTGTCGGCCGACCGGCTGGCCGGGCTCATCGACAACCTGCTCGATTCGTCGCGGCTGGCCACCGGCGCGGTGAAACCGCACCTGCGTCCGGTGGGCTACGACGAGGTCGTCGCGCACGCTCTGTCCACTGTGGACTCGTCCGACGCGGTGCGGGTGGCCGTGGACGACCAGCTCCCGGCGGTGCTCGCCGACCCCGGCCTGCTGGAACGTGTGGTGGCGAACGTGCTGGACAACGCCCTCCGGCACGGCGGCGCGCCGGTGTCCGCGCGGGGTTCGGCGCACTCCGGCCAGGTGGAGCTGCGGATCGTCGACCACGGCAAGGGGCTGCGCAAGGGGGCCGCGGACTCGGCGTTCGCGCCGTTCCAGCGGCTCGGCGGCGACCGCGACACGACACCGGGCGTCGGGCTCGGGCTGTCGGTGGCGAAGGGGTTCACCGAAGCGATGGGCGGCACGATCCGCGCCGAGGACACGCCGGGCGGCGGGCTCACGGTCGTGGTTTCCCTGCCCGCTTTCAGCGTCGAGTTCGAAGAGGAGGGCGTGCGATGAGCGACCCGGGTGCCACCGTGCTGGTGGTGGACGACGAGCCGCAGATCGTGCGGGCGCTGCGGATCAACCTGAACGCCCGCGGCTACAAGGTGATCACCGCGCACGACGGCACGGCCGCGCTCAAGGCGGTGGCCGAGACCAAGCCGGACGTCGTCGTGCTCGACCTCGGGTTGCCCGACCTGGACGGCACGGAGGTGATCGCGGGCCTGCGCGGCTGGACGACGGTGCCGATCATCGTCCTGTCGGCCCGCGGAGACTCGGCCGACAAGGTCCAGGCCCTCGACGCGGGCGCGGACGACTACGTCACGAAGCCGTTCGGGATGGACGAGCTGCTGGCCCGCCTGCGAGCGGCGGTCCGCCGCTCGGCGGTGACGGGCGCGGACGACGCGGACGCGGTGGTGGAGACGTCGTCGTTCAGCGTCGACCTGGCCGCGAAGAAGGTCCGCCGCACTGACGGCGTGGAAGTCCACCTGACGAAGACCGAGTGGGGCGTGCTGGAGCTGCTGGTCCGCAACCGCGGCCGGCTGGTGGCGCAGAAACAGCTGCTGCACGAGGTGTGGGGGCCGACGTACGAGCGGGAGTCCCACTACCTGCGGGTCTACCTGGCCCAGCTGCGGCGCAAGCTGGAGCCCGAGCCCTCGCGGCCCCGGCACCTGCTCACCGAGCCCGGGATGGGTTACCGCTTCGAGGTCTGAGGCAGCGGGTACCTCGTGCGAATGACCGAGTGGAAATGGGTACCCGGCGGCCGGCTACCGGAGAAGGGCGCCCTGGGACTGGCGATCCTGTGGACCGTGTGCACGCTCGGCTTCGGCTTCCTCGCCCTCGACGGGGGAGTGACCGGGTGGCAGCGAGCGTTCCAGGTCGCGGCGATGGCGGCCGGGCTGTTCCTGGCCGCCCGCTACTGGTTCCGGTACGCCCAGGCGAAGCGGAACCGCGGCTAGCGGGTTACGGCTTCGAGGTCTAGGACGGCTTCGGACGGGGTACCTCACCAGGCATGGACGGGTCGAAGCCGTGGCTGCTCGGCGGGTGAGCGCATCCCGCCGGTGATCGTGCTGACGCTGGCGGTGGGGGCGACCTTCGGGGTGCTCGGCTGGATCCTCACGGCCTTCGACGGCGACGAAGCCGGCTGGGCGAGATGGCTGCGCATCACGGCCGCGGGCGCCGGGGCCCTGCTGACGGTCTACCTGTGGCGCTTGTTCGCGCACCGGCTCCGGCGCTGATCCGGCCGGCTTTCTCGGCCCGGGCACGCCGAAGGCCACCGCCGGAACGGTGGCCTTCCGTGCGTTGAGCGCACCCGATGTGGCGTCGGGTGCGTGAGGAGCGCCCCAAAGTGGCCTTGGTTGCGTCAGACGCAACCAAGGCGGCCTTGCGTTCCTACTGCGCGTGCGTGGTGCTCCCGGTCGGACCCGAGGAGGTGCCGGTCGGAGCGGCCGTCGGCGAGCCGCCGGTGCTCTCGCCGCCGCCGGTGGTGGTGGTCGGCGTGGTCGGCGTGGTGGGGGTTGTCGGCGTGGTGGTCGGCGGCGTCGTCTTGGGCGTCGACGGGGGAGTCGTCTTCGGCGTCGTCTGCGGCGGCGGGTTGCCCGTGTCGTCGCGGGGCGGCGGGGGTGGGTCGGCGTGGGTGACCACGGTCGTCGTGGTCTTGCCGTCCGGGCTGATCGACACCACCGTGCTCGGCGCCGTCGAGGAGGTCGCCGACGACTCCGACGTCGGCGCGCCGGCCGTCGACGGGCCGGTGGACGACGGGGTGTTCGGCACCGTCTGCAGGCCGGCCTGCGAGGTGCCCTGGCCGCCGGTGCCGCCGGTGCCACCCGCGGTGGTGGCGGGGTCCGGGCCGGCGAGCTCGGCGACCGCGGCGAACGCGGTCGCGACCACCAGACCGGCCACCCCGAGCACGACGTACCCGGTGCGGTTCGGTTTGCTGCTCTTCGGCGGGGCGGTGTCGATCCTGGTCACGTGCGAGCTCGATGCGGACCCGTCGGGGCGGGGCATTGCAGGCTCCTCGGGGGGCTCGGGAAGGCTGGGGAGTACGCCGTAGCGAGGCCGTTAATCGATCACTGCTTCCCCAGGTGGGGGAACCCGGGAGGACGACCTCGGCGGCGAGGCTATCACCGTCGGTGCCCTATTCGCCCAGGTAGTGGGCCTGCGTGATCACTGTGCGCAGTCGAAGTGTCCGGAAAGGATGAAAGCGTGCGTGAGGAACAAACGAACACCCGGTTGACGGCGTGGGTCCGCGGGCGGGTCCAGGGTGTCGGTTTCCGCTGGTGGACCCGCAGCCGGGCGCTCGAGCTCGGACTGGCGGGCAGTGCGCGGAACATGCCCGACGGGCGTGTCGAGGTCATAGCGGAGGGTGATCGAGACAACTGTGAGCGGTTGCTGACCGCCCTGCGGTCCGGAGAATCACCCGGAAGTGTGGAGAACGTCGCGGAGCGCTGGTCCGACCCGAAAGGGGGACTCAGCGGCTTCCTCGAACGCTGACACAGGCCTTGGTACTTCCGGGGCGGGTGTGGCGCACGAGGTTGCTGAGGCCTCCGCCGATGTGCTAGGGCGCGCCGAGGAGGGGACGCGTCCGGCGGTCCCCGGAGGCCCCCGGGTAGCCTGGGACGATTGAATCGCCAGTACCGGCAGCCAGAGGGGTCAGCACCCAGTGCACCTGAAAAGCTTGACGCTGAAGGGCTTCAAGTCCTTCGCCTCGGCCACCACGCTGCGCTTCGAACCGGGCATCACCTGCGTGGTCGGGCCGAACGGCTCGGGCAAGTCCAACGTGCTGGACGCCCTGCGCTGGGTCATGGGCACCCAGGGCGCGAAGGACCTGCGCGGCGGCAAGATGGAGGACGTCATCTTCGCCGGCACTGCGGGCCGCGCCCCGCTCGGCCGCGCCGAGGTCACCCTCACCATCGACAATGCCGACGGCGCGCTCCCCATCGAGTACGCCGAGGTGTCGATCACCCGCCGGATGTTCCGCGATGGCGCGAGCGAGTACGAGATCAACGGCGACCGCTGCCGCCTGATGGACGTCCAGGAGCTGCTGTCGGACTCCGGCATCGGCCGCGAGATGCACGTCATCGTCGGGCAGGGCCAGCTCTCGGCGATCCTCGAATCCAAGCCCGAGGAGCGCCGCGCCTTCATCGAAGAGGCCGCCGGCGTCCTCAAGCACCGCAAGCGCAAGGAACAGACCCTGCGCAAGCTGGCCAACATGCAGGGCAACCTCGACCGCCTAGGCGACCTCACCACCGAGCTGCGCCGCCAGCTCAAGCCGCTGGGCAAGCAGGCCGAGATCGCCCGCAAGGCCCAGTCGGTGCAGTCCGAGCTGCGCGACTCCCGCCTGCGCCTGCTCGCCGACGACCTGGTCACCCAGCGGGGCACGATCGAGCGCGACGAGGCCGACGAGAAGACCGCCCGCCAGCGCCGCGCCGAGGTCGAGCAGACCCTCGAGATCGTCTCCGCCGAAGAGACCGAGCTGGAGTCTTCGCTCGCCGAGGACGCGCCGCTGCTGCAGAGCGCCCAGGAGACCTGGTACAAGCTGTCCGCGCTGGCCGAGCGCCTGCGCGGCACCGTCCGGCTCGCGATCGAGCGGCAGCGCCACCTGTCCGCCGACGTCTCGACAGCGACCGGCGGCCGCGACCCCGAAGAGCTCCTCGAAGAGGCCGAGCGCGTCGCCGAGCAGGAAGAGGAGCTCAACGAGGCCGTCATGGAGGCCCGGGAGCTGCTCGCCCAGACCGTGCTGCGGCGCGAAGACCTCGAACAGCGCGTCCAGGCCGCCGAGCGCGCGCACTGGGCCGCCGTCCGCGCCATCGCCGACCGCCGCGAGGGCATGGCCAAGCTGACCGGCCAGGTCGAGGCGCTGCGCAGCAAGAACGGCGCCACCTCCGACGAGATCGACCGCCTCAGCGTCTCCCTCGAGGAGTCCGCCGAACGCGCCGAGATCGCCGTCGAAGAGCTCGAAGTGGCCAAGGCCGAAGGCGGCGTCGAGGAGTCCGACGACTCCGGCCTGATGGACCACCACGACCGCGCGGTCGAAGCCAACAACGCGGCCAAGGCGCGCGTCGAAGAGCTGGTCAAGGCCGAGCGCACCGCCGAACGCGAGATCGCGTCCGAGAAGGCGCGGGTCGAGGCGCTGTCGATGGGCCTGCGGCGCAAGGACGGCGCGGGCGCGCTGCTCGGCGCGTCCCACGAGCTGCCGGGCCTGCTCGGCTCGGTCGCCGCGCTGCTCACCGTCGAGCCGGGCTACGAGGTCGCGCTGGCCGCGGCGCTCGGCCCGGTGGCCGACGCGGTCGCCGTCACCGGCGGCGAAGACGCCCTGCGCGCGTTGAAGTACTTGAAGGACACCGACTCCGGCCGCGCGGGCATCCTGCTCGGCGGTCCCGAGTCCACTGTGGACACCTACTCGTGGCCCTCGCTGCCGGAAGGCGCGCGCTGGGCCCGCGAGGTCGTCACGGCGCCGGCGCAGCTGCGGCCCGCCGTCGAGCAGGCCCTCGAGAAGCTCGCCCTGGTCCGCGACCTCGGGTCGGCGCGCCACCTGGTCGCGGTGCACCCGGAGGTCCGGGCGGTCACCGCCGAAGGGGACGTCTTCGGCGCCCGCTGGGCGATCGGCGGCTCCGGCAAGCGCGAGAGCGTCATCGAGGTCCAGGCCGCCGTCGACGAGGCGGGGGAGCGGCTCCGCACGGCCGAACGCTTGCTGGAGCGCTACGCGGCCGAGCTGGAAGGCGCCCGTGCCGAGCAGCAGGCGCGTCGCGAAGAGGTCTCGCAGGCCAAGGACGCCCTCGGCGAGGCCAAGGTCCGCAAGGCCCGGTCGTCGGAGCGGCTCAGCCGGCTGCAGCAGGCGGCCCGCCAGGCCCAGGCCGAGGTCGAACGGTTCAGCGGCCAGCGCGCGAAGGTCGAGCAGAGCCGCGTGCAGGCCCTGGCCCAGCTCGCCGAGCTGGAGGAACGGCTCGCCGCCGTCGCCGAGCAACCCGTCGAGGACGACCCGGACACCGCCGAGCGCGACGCCGCCGTCGAGGAGCTGGCCGTCGTCCGGCAGGAGGAGATGGAGGCGCGGCTCGCGCAGCGCACCGCCGAGGAGCGGGCGCGCAGCATCGCGGGCAAGGCCGAAGGGCTCCGCCGCGCCGCGCACGCCGAGCAGCAGGCCCGTGAACGCGCCGAGCGCGCCGCCGCGAACCGCAAGCGCGGCGCCGAGATCGCCAACGCCGTCGTCAACGGCGGCGAGATCGCCCTCGACCGCATCGAGCACTCCGTCCAGCGCGCGGCCACCGAACGCGACCAGGTCCAGGCCCGCCGCCAGAGCCGCGAGGCCGCGCTGACCGGCGTCCGCGCCAAGGTCCGCGAGCTGACCGGCGAGCTGGAGAAGCTGACCGACGCCGTCCACCGCGACGAGGTGCTGCGCGCCGAGCAGCGGCTGCGGCTGGAGACCCTGGAAGCGAAGATCGCCGAGGACTTCGGCATCGGCCTCACCGATCTCGTCCAGGAGTACGGCCCGGACGTCCCGGTCCCGCCGAGCGCGGGCGAGATGGCCGAGTACGAGGCGGCCAAGGACCGCGGCGAAGACGTCACCCCGCCGCCGCCCATGCCGTACGACCGCGACACCCAGGCCCGTCGCGCCAAGCGCGCCGAGAAGGACCTTTCCCTGCTGGGCAAGGTGAACCCCCTCGCGCTGGAGGAGTTCGCGGCGCTGGAGGAGCGGTACAAGTTCCTCTCCACGCAGCTGGAAGACCTCAAGGACACGCGCAAGGACCTCGAGGCGGTCATCAAGCAGGTCGACGAGAAGATCCTCGAGGTCTTCGCCGGGGCCTACGCGGACGTGGCGCGCGAGTTCGAGACGGTGTTCAGCGTGCTCTTCCCGGGCGGCGAGGGCCGGATGGTCCTCACCGAGCCGGACGACCTGCTGGCCACCGGCGTCGACGTCGAAGCGCGCCCGCCGGGCAAGAAGGTCAAGCGGCTTTCGCTGCTGTCCGGTGGCGAGAAGTCGCTGGTCGCGGTGGGCATGCTGGTCGCGATCTTCCGCGCCCGGCCGTCACCCTTCTACGTCATGGACGAGGTCGAGGCCGCGCTGGACGACACCAACATGCGCCGGCTGATCGGGCTGTTGGAGCAGCTGCGCGACTCGTCGCAGCTGATCATCATCACCCACCAGAAGCCGACCATGGAGATCGCCGACGCGCTCTACGGCGTGAGCATGCAGGGCGACGGCATCACGAAGGTGATCTCGCAGCGCCTGCGCACGGCCGACGACGAACCGGTCGCGGTCGGCTGAGGCGTCACACCTCGTCTTCGCGCGGTGCGTGGCGCTCCTCGCCTCGCACGCGTAGCTCGTAGGTGCCGAGATCGTTGCCGATGTGGGTGGCGTCGTCGATCCGCGGCCGGCGCCCGCGCGGCGTCATCATGCCCCGCTTGACGCCTCGCTTGCGGTCAGACCGGTCCATGACCAGCGCGATGGCGAGCACCATGAAGAGCACCACGCCGATGCCGATGAAGAACCCCATGTGAGACCCCCTCTCCCGCTCCCAGATTACGGGAGCGGGAGAGGCCGGTCACATCCCCTTATCCGGCGACCCAGAAGGCGTAGTCGGCCGAGTAGCGGACCGCCGTCTGCGCGCCGTCGGTGCAGGTCCCGGCCGGAGCCAGCCCACCCCGCGTGTTCAGGCGCTGGACGTAGGTCACCTTGCCGAAGATGCCGTCACCGGTGTTCAGGTTCGCCTTGAGCAGCAGCTCCGGGATCGCGCCGTCCCGCGGCGAGTTCGCCACCGCCGCCGCGCCGACCGTGCTTCCGTCCACGATGGACGTCCACACCGGACCCTTGCTGTGCAGGGCCACCGGCTTCCCGTGTTTCGACAGCACCGCCGCGGGCTGGATCAGCGTCCACGCGCCGGCGGTGCAGCCGTAGATCTGCACGCCCTCGGCGGCGTACGTCGCGATGGTGTGGTTGCCCGCGGGAACCTTGATCGCCTCCGGCACCGTCGCCGGCGCCGGAGTGGCCGAAGCCGTCGCCGCGCCACCGAGCACCAGGGCACCGACCGCGAGCGCCACCGTCATCCGTTTCATGGATCCACCTTCGATTCCTCCCGCCGCTTTTCGGCGGGCACCCGCAGACCGACACGGGCGCCCGCCGGAAACGGTTCAGAAGGATCAGGCGGCGGGGACCTCCGCGGTTTCCTCGGCGGCGTCGGCTTCGGCCGCCTTCGGGTCCGGCGTCCGGTGCCGCAGCGCCAGCAAAGCGCCCACGACCAGCGTGATCACCACGCCCAGCAGCGTGTACCAGGGGTAGGCCAGCGCGACCTTGTCCCCGGCCGCCTTGGAGAAGTCGATCCCGATCAGCCCGCCGGTCTTCGCGCTGAACTTCACCCCGAGGATCACGAACGCCATCACCACGACCGTGGCGACGAACGCGATGATCGCGTCCACCTGCCGGGCCTTCTTGATCAGCAGGCCGAGCAGGAACGACCCGAGCAGCGCGCCGTAGGTGTACCCGGTGATGGCCAGGCCGAGCTCGATCACCGAGTTCTTCGTGGTCGAGAACAGCGACGCGAACACCGCGAACACGACCGCCCAGATCAGCGTCCACATGCGACCGTGCTTGAGCAGCTTCGAATCCTCCGGCGAGCGCTTGGTGAAGCGCTGGTAGAGGTCGGCCACGGTCGACGTCGAAAGGGCGTTGAGCGCGGACGCGAGCGCGCCCATGGTCGACGCGAGCACCCCCGCGATGAGCAGGCCCGAGACGCCGACCGGCAGGTCGTCGATGATGAACCGCGAGAACACGTCGTCCGGGCTCTGCAGGCCGAGCTGCGCCACCGACTTGCGGCCGTTGAACACCCACAGCATCGCCCCGACCAGCAGGAACAGCGCGAACTGGATGGTGACGATGATGCCGCTGCCGATGAGCGCCTTCTGGCCGTCGCGCAGGCTGCGCGTCGCCATCAGCCGCTGGGCGATCAGCTGGTCGGCGCCGTGCGAGGCCATGGACAGCGCCGCGCCGCCGAGCACCGCCGTGATGAACGCGTACGGGCTGGTCAGCAGGTTCTTCGTGAAGTCGACGAGCATGAACTTGCCGTCGTCGGACGCCTGGGTCATCCAGTCGCCGGGCAGCTTGTTGAGCAGCACGATCGCGGCCACCGCCGCGCCGCCGAGGTACAGCGTCAGCTGGATGACGTCGACCCAGACGACCGCCTTGATGCCGCCGATGTAGGCGTAGATCAGCGTCAGCGCGGTCAGGATCACCACGATCACCCAGTAGTCGAGGTGGATGTTGTAGTGCCCGAGGATCACCTTGATCGGGATCGCGCCGGCGAACAGGCGGACACCCTCGGCGAGCAGGCGGGTGATCACGAACGTCACCGACGCGGTGCCCTGCAGCCCGGAGCCGAACCGCTTGCCCAGGAACGCGTACGCGCTCACCAGGTTGCCGCGGAAGTACCGCGGCAGCAGCACGAACGCGGCGATGACCCGGCCGATGATGTAGCCGAAGGCCAGCTGCAGGAACAGGAACGCGTTGCCGAAGACGAGCCCCGGCGTGCTGATCACGGTGAGCGTCGAGGTCTCCGTGGCCACCACGGACAGCATCACCGCGCCCCACGGGAGGCTGCGCTCGCCGACGAAGTAGTCGGCCGCCGACCGTTGCTTCCGGCCGACGAGCACGCCTATCAGCGGCATCGCCGCCAGGTAGACCACGATGATGGCGAGGTCAACACCGCGCATGGACTTCTCCTACTGTCATCCGGCCTTCTCCGCGACTCGCAACCGCGTCACGGTGCCCCCCAGCGGGGCGGGAAGGATCAGGGGCCCGGCACCCGGGACGAGCGCGCCGAGCAGGCGCGGTCCGCGGGCACCGGTCGCGGACGGCACCGTACCGGGTACGCCGCACCAGGTCAGCCAGCCGAGCAGCGCGGTGAGGTACGCCTCTTTGCCGGCGCCGGGCAGGCCCAGGTCGTCGCTGGTCTTGAGCACGGACGGCAGGTTCCGGGCCAGCGCCGTCATCAGGGCCGGGTTCGCGACGCCGCCGCCGGAAGCGATGACCGTCGCGACGCCGTGGCGCACGCACTCGCCGGCGACGGTCACCGCGGTGAACTCGGTCAGCGTCGCCAGCAGGTCCCCGGGCTCGACCGGCGGCAGCCCGGCGAGGGCGGCGTCGAGGTAGGGCCCGTTGAAGTACTCCTTGCCGGTGGACTTCGGCGGCGCGGCGGCGAAGTACGGGTCGGCGAGCAGCCGGGCGAGCAGGTCGGCGCGCACCGAGCCGCCGAGCGCGAGCCGGCCGTCGACGTCGCTGCGTTGCCCGCTGACGCGGTGGGCCGCGAGGTCGAGCAGCGCGTTGGCGGGCCCGGTGTCGTAGGCGATCGCCGGTTCGTCACCGGTGACCACGGTGATGTTCGCGATGCCGCCGAGGTTGAGCGCGGCGACCGGCCGGCCGCCGTCCTGGGCCAGGCCGCGCAGCCACAGCTGGTCGAACGTGCTCGCCAGGGGCGCGCCGTGGCCGCCCGCGGCGACGTCCCGGGCCCGCAGGTCGGCCAGCACCGGCAGGCCGGTGCGTTCGGCGATCCAGGCGGGCTGGCCGAGCTGCAGCGTGCCGCGGACGTGGCCGTCCTCGACCCAGTGGAACACCGTCTGGCCCAGCGAGGCGACGAGGTCCGCGCCGCCACCGGCCAGTTCTGCGGCACCGCGCGCGGCCGCGTCGGCGAACGCCTGGCCGACGCCGGTGTCGAGCCGCGTCAGCTCGCCGGCGGTACAGGAGTTCGGCGGCAACGCGGCGAGCAGGCCCTCGCGCAGCCGTTCCGGGTAGGGGACGTCGAGCTCGCCGAGCGGGGTGAGCACGACCGTGCCGTCCTCGGCGTGCAGGTCGGCGGCGGCCACGTCGATGCCGTCGACCGACGTGCCCGAAATCAGCCCGATCACCCGGAAGCCGTGGCTCGCGCTCATCCCCATCCGGAGGGGTTTAGTGCAGGGGCCCTGGTGGCGCAACCCCGCGTGGTGAAGTCTTGGCCCAATCGGGATCTACGTCGTTATGAATTGCCTGTGCGGACGGGGTGTCCGGGTCTGTGCGGTGCGGATGAAAGGATGGGCGGGTGTCGAGCACCTGGTTCCTGTTCGTAGTCCTCGCCGTCGTCGTGCTGGTCGCCGTCCTGGTGACCGGCCTGCTGGTCGCGCGCCGGCGCCGGATCAGCCTGGACGCCCAGCGCGAGGTCGAGGAGAAACCGAAGGGCGGCTCCTATGCGGCCAGCGGGGGCATCGCCCTCGCGCCCGGGGGCACGGCTGAAGCTCCCGAGCACCCGGTCGAGGAACGGCCGGAAACCGACGGCCAGCCCGCGGTCGGTGACGACGCCGCCGTGCCGCGCGATTCGGCGCAGCGCACGGTGCGCGACGTCAAGCTGCCGGAAGAGCCCGAGGTCGCTCCCGTCACCGAGGAGATCGACCCCGCGACCGGCCGCCTGGAGCGGCTGCGCGGCCGGCTGTCGAAGTCCCGCTCGGTGTTCGGGACCAGCCTGCTCGGCCTGCTCGGCGCCGGCGACCTCGACGAGGACTCCTGGCAGGACGTCGAAGACACGCTGCTGATGGCCGACCTGGGCGCGGCCACCACGACCCAGATCGTCGAGCGGCTGCGCGACGAGCTGTCCCGCCGCGCGATCCGGTCGTCGGCCGAGGCGCGCGAGGTGCTGCACGAGGTGCTGACGGCGCAGCTGTCCACCGACAGCGAGCGCGCGGTGCGGGCGCTGCCGCACATCGTCGACGGGCAGAAGCAGCCCGCGGTGGTCCTGGTGGCGGGCGTCAACGGCACGGGCAAGACGACGACCACGGGCAAGCTCGCCCGCGTCCTGGTGGCCCAGGACAAGACGGTGGTGCTGGGCGCGGCGGACACGTTCCGCGCGGCGGCGGCCGACCAGCTGCAGACGTGGGCCGAGCGCGTGGGCGCCGAGGTCGTCCGCGGCAAGGAAGGCGCGGACCCGGCGGCGGTGGCGTTCGACGCGGTGAAGCGCGGCGTGGACACGGGCGTCGACGCGGTCCTGATCGACACGGCGGGCCGGCTGCACACGAAGACGGGCCTGATGGACGAGCTGGGCAAGGTCAAGCGCGTCGTGGAGAAGCAGGCGAAGGTCGACGAGGTCCTGCTGGTGCTGGACGCGACGACGGGCCAGAACGGGTTGATGCAGGCCCGGGTGTTCGCCGAGGTCATCGACGTGACGGGGATCGTCCTGACGAAGCTGGACGGCACCGCCAAGGGCGGCATCGTGTTCCAGGTCCAGCGGGAGCTGGGAGTGCCGGTGAAGCTGGTCGGGCTCGGCGAAGGTCCGGACGACCTGGCGCCGTTCGAGCCGGGTGCGTTCGTGGACGCCCTGCTCGGCTAGACCCGGAAGAGCGGCGTCCCGTCGGCCTTGCGCAGGCCCAGCTGCAGCAGCACCGGCGCGGTCGCGCGCTGGACCGGGATGAGGAACGGCGACGTCTGCCGCGCCGCGACCGTCAGCCGCGACCAGCCGATGCCCTGCAGCGTCGGGCCGGAGCGGGTGCGCCGCAGCGGGTCGACGATCATGGCCGCCCCGAAGTAGTGGCCGCCCGGCACCGAGATGCGGGCGGTGTGGCCCAGGACGAACGAGAACACCGTGCCCGTGCGGCTGCCGTCTTCCTGCAGCGTCAGGATCACCGGCGTGCGCCCCTTCGTGGTGACGTGGTGCCGCACGGTGATTTCGACCGTCCCCGCCGCGGTCTTGGGCGGGCGCGGCCACACGGGTGACAACGGCGAGCCGTCGAGCGCGCGGTCGACCAGGCGGTCCAGCAGGTTCGAAGCGGCACCCTGTGCGAGCCAGGTCAGAGCGCCGGTGTGCGTGTCCATGCGGCCTCCGCCGATATTCAGGTGACGGGCGCCCGCGCGGCGGCGCACACTCCGGGGATGCCCGGTTGACGCAGTGCGCTTTTCGCTCGTGCCCCTCCTCGTAACAGACGTCCCAAAGCCGTCATTCGCTACGAGAGAGGACCCATCATGACTGTCATCACCGGCGAACGGGTGCGGTTGCGCCCGATCGTCGCAGCGGATCGCGCCCGCGTGCGCGAGATCCTGGCCACCCCGGAGGTCGCCCGCTGGTGGGGCGACCCCGACACCGAGACCGAAGGCCTGTACATCGTCGAGGACGGGTACACGTGCTACGTCATGGAATTCGACGGCGCGGTCGTCGGGCTGATCCAGAGTTGCGAGGAGCTGGATCCGCAGTACCGCCACGCGGGCATCGACATTTCGGTGCACCCGGACTTCCACGGCCGCGGAATCGGCACGGACGCACTCCGGGCGCTGGCCCACCACCTGCTCGAAGCCGGCGGCCACCACCGCCTGACGATCGACCCGTCGGCATCCAACGAGACGGCGATCAGGGTGTACGCGAAGGTGGGCTTCCGCCCGGTAGGGCTGATGCGCAACTACGAGCGCGCCCCGGACGGCACCTGGCGCGACGGGCTGTTGATGGATTTGCTGAAGGGTGAGCTGACCTGAGTCGTCAGTCCTTGTCGATGACCTGCTGGAGCAACCGGCCGATCTGCTCCATGCCGATGTTCACCTTGGTGAACCCGCTAGTCATATCGACCCTGAGGCTGCCGACCTCGGCTTTGAGGCCGGCGACATCGGTCTTGAGGGCCGCGATGTCCCGGTGGTCTTCGACCTGGGTCTCGCGCAGGGCGCCCGTCGTCCTGACCAAGGCGTTGAGAAGCTGCTTGAACTCGGAGACGTCCCGGTCCGCCGCACCGGCGAGCACGCGAGCCGCGGTGGCGTCCTGTCGAGACTGACGCACCTGTTCCTCCAACGCGGTCACGCGGGCTTCGAGGTCTTCGAGGCTGGCCATGCGGCGTACTTTACCGGCGGTCTCGGAACCATCGACGCTAGGGTCGCTTTCAGTCATGAGATATCACTCACTGTTACACTGATAGTGGCGCCTGGGACAGGCTCGCGCCCAAGGCGTCGGCCACCCGCTGCACCGCCGGGGCGATGTGCGCCACCGCCTCGGCGGTCAGCCGCCCGGACGGGCCCGACACCGACACCGCCGCCGGCACCGGCGCGCCCGGCACCGCCACCGCGACGCACCGCACGCCCAGCTCCTGCTCCGCTTCGTCCAGCGCGTACCCCTGCTCGGCGATCCGCGCGAGCTCGACGGCCAGCAGGTCCGCGTCGGTGAACGTGTGCTCGGTATAAGCCGGCATGCCGGTCCGCGAAAGCAGCGAGCGCACGTCGTCCGCGGGCAGGTGTGCCAGCATCGCCTTGCCCACCCCCGTGCCGTGCGGCAGCAGCCGCCGGCCGACCTCGGTGAACATGCGCATCGAGTGCTTCGAGGGCACCTGGGCCACGTACACGACTTCGTCGCGCTCCAGGACCGCCAGGTTCGCCGTCTCGCCGACCTCCTCGACCAGCTCCGCCAGCAGCGGCCGCGCCCACGCGCCGAACTGCATGCTCGCGTTCTCGCCGAGGCGGATCAGGCGCGCGCCCAGCGCGTAGCGGCGGTTCGTGTTCTGCCGGACGTACCCGAGGTCGACCAGGGTGCGGATGAGCCGGTGGATCGTCGGCATCGGCAGCCCGGACAGCGTCGCGAGCTCCGACAGGCTGGCCTCCCCGCCGGTGTCCGCGAGGTGTTCCAGCAGCTCGAAGGCACGCTGCAGGGACTGGACGCCGCCGTCGCGTCCGTTCTTCTCCGCTGCCACCGGTGGCCCTCCTTACGTCGGCGTTGAGGTTCCGCTATGCAGAAACTATAGTCCGGCTGGTAGAAAACCGTAGGGCCGTTATCCAAAGATCCGAACCTTCGAGGTGTTTCCCCATGTCTTCTGAAGTCCAGGTGCTGGGCGAGCCGGTCGAGCGCGGTGACGAGATCCTCACGCCCGAGGCGCTCGACTTCCTCGCCGGCCTGCACGACGCGTTCGCCGGCCGCCGCGACGAACTGCTCCAGGCGCGGAGCAAGCGGCGCGAGGAGGCCCGGACCACCGGCAGGCTCGACTTCCTGCCGGAGACGAAGGAGATCCGCGACGGCGACTGGCAGGTCGCCGGCGCCCCGCCCGCGCTGCGCGACCGCCGCGTCGAGATCACCGGGCCGACCAGCCGCAAGATGACCATCAACGCGCTCAACTCCGGCGCGAAGGTGTGGCTCGCCGACCTCGAGGACGCCAACACCCCGCACTGGGCGAACGTCGTGTCCGGCCAGGTCAACCTGTACGACGCCGTCCGCGAGAACATCACGCTCGAGAGCGGCGGCAAGAGCTACGCGCTCAAGGACGACGTCGAGCACGCCACGATCGTGGTCCGCCCGCGCGGCTGGCACCTGCCCGAGCGCGGCCTGTCCTTCGGCGGCCGCGAAGCCGTCGGCGCGCTCGTCGACTTCGGCCTGCACTTCTTCCACAACGCGGCCGAACAGCTCAAGCGCGGCAAGGGCCCGTACTACTACCTGCCGAAGATGGAGAGCCACCTCGAAGCGCGGCTCTGGAACGACGTCTTCACCCACTCGGAGAAGGCACTCGGCATCGAGCACGGCACCGTCCGCGCCACCGTGCTGATCGAAACCATCCCGGCCGCGTTCGAGATGGAAGAGATCCTCTACGAGCTGCGCGAGCACGCGTCCGGTCTCAACGCGGGCCGCTGGGACTACCTGTTCAGCGTGATCAAGTACTTCCGCGACGCGGGCGAGAAGTTCGTGCTGCCGGACCGCAACTCCGTCACCATGACCGCGCCGTTCATGCGCGCCTACACCGAGCTGCTCGTGCGCACCTGCCACAAGCGCGGCGCGTTCGCGATCGGTGGCATGGCCGCGTTCATCCCGAGCAAGGACCCCGAGGTCAACCAGGGCGCCTTCGACAAGGTGCACGCGGACAAGTCCCGCGAGGCCGGCGACGGCTTCGACGGCTCCTGGGTCGCGCACCCGGGCATGGTCGAGCTCTGCAAGGAAGAGTTCGACAAGGTCCTGGGCGACGAGCCGAACCAGCTCGGGCGCACCCGCGACGAGGTAAGCGTCACCGCCGACCAGCTGCTGGACGTCGCCTCGACGCCGGGCGGCGCGACGGCGGGCGGCCTGCGCGCCGCGGTCGACGTCGGCGTCCGCTACATCGCGTCCTGGCTGAGCGGCAACGGCGCGGCGGCGATCCACAACCTGATGGAGGACGCGGCCACGGCGGAGATCTCGCGGTCGCAGATCTGGCAGTGGGTCAAGAACGGGACCACTTTGGACACCGGCGACGTCGTGACGTCGGAGCTGGTGCGCGGCGTGCTGGCCGACGTCCGCGGCGAGCTCGCCCGCGAGCTGCCCGCCGACCGGCTGCTGCCGGCCGTCGAGCTGTTCGAGCAGGTCGCGCTGGCCGACGAGTTCCCGGACTTCCTGACGCTGCCCGCCTACGAGCGGATCAAGTAGTGCGTCTTCCCGACGACGTCTACGACGCCGCCGACGCGCGCTTGGCCGAGGCCGACGCGCGCGTCGCGGCGGCGTACCCGGGGGAGCGGCCGGGGCGGCAGCCGGTGCACACGGTGTACGTGCCGGCATCGCAGTACCGCACCCGCATGGTCGCCGACTGGGGCAAGCAGGCGATGCGCGTCTTCATCGAGCACGGCGACCTCCTCGGCGTCGACGACGGCGTGTACGAACGCGTCCGCGCGAAGCTGCTGACCGAGCCGATCGAGGACCTGCGGATCGACTTCGAAGACGGCTTCGGCCGCGTGCCCGACGACGTCGAGGACGCGGCCGCGCGGGCGGCGGGCCAGACCCTGGCCACCACCGGCGGGACGCCGTTCTGCGGCATCCGCTTCAAGAGCTTCGAAGCGGCGACGCGCCGGCGGGGCATCCGCACTCTGGACCTGTTCCTGGGCGCGCTGCTCGAGAACGGGCCGCTGCCGCCCGGGTTCGTCGTCACGCTGCCGAAGGTGACGGCGGTCGAGCAGGTGTCGGTCGCCGCGGAAGTCCTGGAGCGTTTGGAATCCGCGTACGACCTGCCTGAGAACACGCTGCGGTTCGAGGTCCAGATCGAGACCGCCCAGTCCATTGTGGACCTCGACGGGACCCTGTCCGTGGCGCGGATCGTGCGGGCCGCGTCCGGCCGGTGCACCGGCCTGCACTACGGGACGTACGACTACAGCGCCGGCCTGGGCATCGCGGCGGCGTACCAGAGCATGGAGCACCCGGCGGCGGACCTCGCCAAGGGCCTGATGCAGGTCGCGGCGGCGGGCACCGGCGTCCGCCTGTCGGACGGCTCGACCAACCGCCTGCCCCTCGGCGACGCGCTCCCGGAGGCGTGGGCCGAGCACCAGCGCCTGGTGCGCCGATCCTTGGAGCGCGGCTTCTACCAGGGCTGGGACCTGCACCCGCACCAGCTGCCGACGCGCTTCGCGGCGACGTACACGTTCTACCGCGAGGGGTTCCCGGCAGCGGTGGAGCGGCTGCGCGCCTACGCCGACAAGCAGGCCGGGGGAGTCCTGGACGAACCGGCGACGGCCCAGGCACTGGCGGTGTACCTGCTGCGCGGCCTCGACTGCGGGGCGCTCGACGAGGGTGAGCTGCCGTTCGGGCGGCCGGAACTGGAGAAGTACGCGCTACGGCTCGCGTGAGGGTCGTGAGTGGGAAACAGTGTTCTAACCCTGTGCCGCAGCTCAGGACATCGCCGACAGTTGATGTCTCAGGACATCGCGGACACTGATCGGCCTGTCGGCGTGGTGACCAGGGCTTTTGTGGTGATCATGCGGCGATGGGCAGAACAGGGTTTTCGATGGATCCTGAGTTCGTCGCCGCGGTCGCTCGGGTCGCTCACGGCGAGAAGATCAACGTGGCGCAGTTCTGCCGCGATCATGCGGTCTCCCGCGACACCTTCTACAAGTACGTAACCCGGTTCCGCGCCGAGGGCGCCAGCGGGTTCACCCGCCGCAGCACCGCCCCGCACCACCGTCCCAGCACCCTGGGGCCGGAGGTAACCGAGGCGGTGCTGCGGGCCCGCAAGGAACTGGCCGACGAGGGCCGCGACAACGGCCCGATCTCGATCCGCTGGCGGCTCGAGGACACCGGACAGTTGCCGCTGCCCTCCCGCGCCTCGATCCATCGCATCCTGTGCGCCCACGGCCAGATCGTGGCCCAGCCCCGCAAGAAACCGAAAACCCGCCGCCGGTTCACCTACGCCGATCCCAACGGCTGCTGGCAGATCGACGGCATGGAGCACTACCTCGCCGACGGCACCAAGGTCTGCATCATCCAGATCCTCGACGACCACTCCCGCCTCGACGTGTGCTGCTACGCCGCAGCCGGCGAAACCACCGCCGACGCCTGGGCCGCGCTGGAACAAGCCTTCGCCGGCTACGGCATACCCGTCACACTCCTGTCCGACAACGGGCTGGCCTTCACCGGCAAGCACCGCGGCTGGATGGTCGAGCTGGAACGCCGCCTCGCCGAACTCGGGGTCACCAGCATCGCCTCCACCCCGCACCACCCACAGACCTGCGGCAAGAACGAACGCGGCCACCAGACCCTGCAGAAATGGCTCGCCGCCCACCCTCCAGCCGAGAACCTCGCCGCCCTGCAAGACCTTCTCGACGAATACCGACAGTTCTACAACAACCGCCGCCACCAAAGCCTCGACGGCCAGACACCCCAGCAACGCTACGACGCCCGGCCGAAAGCCACCCCCGCCACCGGCCCCCGCCGACGCAGTGGCGTCACCACCCGCCCCGTCTCCGCCACCGGAGTGATCGCCTTCTCCGGCTGTTCCATCGTCCTCGGCCGCGCCTGGGCCGGCCGCGTCGCCACCATCTACTGGCAAGGCGACCGCGTCACCGTCATGATCAACGACACGGTCGTCCGCCAGCTCACCCTCGATCGATCAGTACGCTATCAACGCCTCACCAACCACACACTGTCCGGAAAGTCCTGAGACACATCCGTCCGTGAGGTCCTGAGACAGCACACAGTGTTCTAACCCTGTTTCACACTCACGACCGGGTCTCGCCGAGGCGGGCGCGGTCGGCGGCCGACCGGCCGGCGTGCCAGCCCTCGGGGCTGCGCACGGTCACCGATTTGCTGACCACCGCGGGGAAGAGCGTGGTGAAAGCCGACTCCACCGCCAGGTCGTGCGACGCCAGCACCGGCAGCAGTCGGTCCGGGTCCGGCGACTCCGCGATCGTCGCTTCGGCGGCCTGGTCGAGCCGCTCGCCGATGCGGGTCGCGTAGGAGACGAGGAACGACTTCCGGAACGCCCGGTCCCGGCCGGCGGGGTCGGCGATCATCGCCCGCGTCGCCTGGACGAGCAGGGACGTGGTCAGCAGCGCGACGGCGGCCAAGTCGTCCTCGTCGCCGACGATGGTGACGAAGTCCCAGCGCGAGTCGTAGACGGCCCGGCAGCGGTTCGCCTTCGCGACCACGTGGACCAGCAGCGACTTCGCGTCGACGTAAGGGGTGTCGAGCCAGATCCGGCGGGACGCGGGCAGCTCGGGCCCGGCTTCGATCAGCACCCGGTCGAGGGCGTGCCGCGTCATGAGCTCCTGCGCCTTCGCCGAAAGGGCTTCGGCCTCCTCCGGGAACGAACTCGATTCGGCTTTCGCCAGCAGCGCGCGGACGCGGCTCAGCTTCTTCTCGTCCACAGTGTGGCGCGCCGGTGTCGCGGTTCCCGGCGGGACGAGGGCCGGCAAGGTCATCAGGAAACCCAGGGCTTCGATGACGGAGGTCAGCGCCTCGGCCGGGGTCAGGATGTGCTTCGCCGCCCACTGCGTCAGGTGCGGCTCGGACTCCGTCCACCAGCGGGCGGTCTCGCACTGCCCGGCGTCCGCGGCCAGGGTGTCGAGCGCGTAGGACCGGGCGAACTCGTCGACCCGCCGCCGGGCCGCCTGGTCGACGTCCTCGGGCAGCCAGCCGCCCCGGCGGACCCGGGAGATCACCTGATGCCCGGCCAGACGCGCCCCGTCAGCCGCCTCGGCCGGCAGATCGAGATCCGGCGCCAGCTGTTTCGCACGTGCTGCGCCGCGGACTCCCCGCGCGGTCTCGTAGGCGGCGGCCAGCAGCGCGTCGCCGAATTCTTCGGCGGTCCGCGGCCGCGCGGTCTCTTCGGCCGGGATGCGTCGTTTCTGCTTGCCCACGGGCCGAGTGTGCCGCAGCCCGGTCACCTTCCCGGCGGCCGCCCCGTCGGGAAGGCATGCACACCGCCGTCGTCATCACCGTGATCGTCCTGAACGCCGGGATCGGCCTCGCCGACCTGGTCAAGGCCCCGTTCGTGCTGGCCACCTCGAACGCCGTCGACGTCCCGCCCAGCTGGCTCCCGATCCTCGGCACGCTCAAGCTCGCCGGCGCCGCCGGTCTGACACTGGGCCTGCTCGGAGCCGAACCCCTGGGCGTGGCCGCCGGAATCGGCTTGGTCCTGTTCTACGTCGGCGCCGTCGTCGCGCACGTCAAAGCCCGCAAGTTCGCCACCGCCGCCGCCCCGCTGGTCTTCCTCGGGCTCGCCGCGGCGACGCTGGTCTAACGCAGCCGCGGGAGGGCGTCGCGCGCGAAGTGGCTCAACGTCCGCAGGTCCTCGGCGAACCGCTCACGGTGGTCCGGGGGCAGCGGCCGGAAGAACAGCTGCTCGATGTTCTCGACGTGCAGCCGGCTCGCCCGCACCGTGGTCTCCTCGCCGAGCGGGGTCAGCCGCACGAGCTGGACACGCCG
This sequence comes from Amycolatopsis ponsaeliensis, assembly GCF_030182635.1. NCBI lineage: Bacteria > Bacillati > Actinomycetota > Actinomycetes > Pseudonocardiales > Pseudonocardiaceae > Amycolatopsis > Amycolatopsis ponsaeliensis. The sequence goes on along the minus strand of NZ_JAPZLD010000012.1, from coordinate 56,211 downwards.
GTCGCGCGGGGACGCCGTCCGCGTCACCAGGCCGAGCGCTTCCATCCGGTCGACGAGCCGGGTCGCCCCACCCGTCGTCAGCACCTGCTCCTGCGCGATCGAGCGCATCGTCAGCCCGTCGTCCCCGGCGCGGCCGACGATCAGCAGCACCTCGTACATCAGGTGCGTGATCCCGCAGTCGCGTTCGAGAGCCCGCCCGAGCAGGTACTCGAGCCGGTTCGCCGCCCCTTGCAGCCGCCCGAAGGCCAGCACGCGCGGGTCGTGCCCCGCCTGCCGGGCCGACGTGATCTCCGGGTCCACGCCGTCCATCATCCCGCCTGGTCGCCGGCGCGCAGCGCGAGGTAGACGTCGAGCTGGTCGGTGAACTCGGTCAGGTCCGCGCCGAGCAGTTCGCCCGCCCGGCCGATGCGGTAGCGCAGCGTGTTGACGTGGACGTGCAGTGCTTTCGCCGCCCGCGTCGGCGAGCCCGAGCACTCCAGGAACACCCGCACCGTGTGCACCAGGTCCGTGTGCTGCTCGGCGTCGTAGGCCAGCAGCGGCCCGAGGACGCGCCGCCGCACCGCCGCGCGCAGCCCGTCCGGCGCTCCGGCGAGCAGCAGCTGGTGCACGTCCACCTCACCGGCCGGGACGACCGCGACGCGTCCCGTGCGTCGCGCCGCCACCTCCAGTGCGTACCGCGCCGTCTCCCGCGCCTCGTCGAGCGGGGCGGGATCGCCGACCCCGCAGAGGATCCGCGACGCCCGGAGCAAAGGTTCCACAGTGGACAATTCCGCCGCGGACGGCACCTGCGCGGCCGTCGCGAAGGAAGTGTCCCCAGTGGACTCGAGCAGGACACCGCCGGGCACCAGTTCCCCCAGCACGTCCCGGCTCTCGTCGCTGCCTTCGGTCCGCAACGCGACCACGCGCACCTCGGCCGGCAGCTCGGCTTCGGGCCGCGACGAACGCGCCCGCGTGACGCCGACCAGCCCGGCGAGCTCCTCGGCCAGCTCGGCCTGCGCGGTGCTCAGCGGCCCGCCGGCGGCGATCAGCCACGGCACGGCGTGCCGGCCCTCGACCGGGACGACCGTCAGCGGCCCGGACTCCTTCGCCGCGTACTTGCGGACAACGTCGGCCGCCGGCACCGGCAGCGGCGTCGTCCCGGCGACCACCCGGCCGAGGCCGGACAGCACCCAGCAGGGCACCCCCAGCTCGGCCGACGCGCGCTCCAGCAGCGTCTCGACGGGCGCGTCCGCGGCGGCCTGCAAACGTTTGCGCGCACTCTCGGACGCGGCCGCGAGCGCCAGCACGACCTGCTCGGTGATCACCGAGAACGACAGGTCGGCGGGCACTTCCAGCAGCGGGATCCGGTGCCGGTCGCAGGCCTCGACGACGTCGCCGGGGATGCCGCCGGAGTCGGCGCCGGACGCGGCCAGCGCCGCCGCGCCCGCCCGGGCCAGCGCGGCCACGAACGGCTCGGCGTCGCCCGGGCGCCGCCACCACAGCAGGCCGGACAGCACCAGCTCGCCCGCCGACAGGTAGCGTCCGGGGTCGGGCAGCTCCGTGACGTAGATGCGGGTCACGGGCCGGTCGAGCAGGTCGGCCCCGGCCAGCGGGCGCAGCCGCAGCCCCGGCAGGCCGAGCAGAGTTTTCACGGTCGTCATCAGGCTTGTAGGAAAGCACAAACGTCCCGGGTTTCGCTGCGGTGCGTTTCATGGCCCGTGCCGTTGCCGCCCGCTCCCGGTTGGGCGTCTACTGGTCTATCGCCCTCACGAAGGAGCAACAACGGTGGAGTTCCTGCGTCCCGCGACGCTCGCCGAGGCACTGGCCCTCAAGGCCGAGCGGCCCGGCGCCGTGCCGATCGCCGGCGGCACCGACGTCATGGTCGAGCTGAACTTCGACCACCGCCGCCCCGAAGCCCTGCTGGACCTGACCACGGTCCCCGAGCTGACGGAGTGGTCTACATCGGACGGCACCGTCCGGCTCGGCGCCGGCGTCCCGTACACCCGCGTCATCGCCGATCTGGGTGAATCCGTCCCGGCGCTGGCCATGGCCTCGCGCACGGTCGGCTCGCCGCAGATCCGCAACCGCGGCACGGTCGGCGGCAACCTCGGCGCCGCGTCCCCGGCCGGCGACACCCACCCGGTGCTGCTCGCCCTGGACGCGCGGATCGAGGTGGCCTCCGTCCGGGGGACCCGGATCCTCCGCGCGGAGGAGTTCTACGTCGGCGTGAAACGGCACGCGCTGGACCCGGACGAGCTGATCACTGCCGTGCACCTGCCCGCGCACGCCGGGCCGCAGCAGTTCGCCAAGGTCGGGACGCGCAACGCCATGGTCATCGCGGTCTGCTCGTTCGCGCTCGCCCTGAGCGACGGCGCGGTCGGAGCCGCCATCGGATCCGCCGCACCCACCCCGCGCCGGGCGAAAGCCGCTGAAGAGTTCCTGGCCGCCGAACTGCCGTGGGGCTCGGCGGACGCGCTGCCCGACTCCCTGAAGCGCCGCTTCGGCGACCTGGTGGCCGAAGCGACGTCGCCGATCGACGACGTCCGGGGCAGCGCCGCCTACCGCAAGCACGCGCTGTCGGTGCTCGCGCGGCGTACGTTGACCTGGGCCTGGGACGACCACCGGACGGGGGAGCGGGCATGCGCCTGAATGTCACGATCAACGGCGAGAAACGGCAGGCCGACGACGTCTGGGAAGGCGAAAGCCTGCTCTACGTGCTGCGGGAGCGGCTCGGCCTGCCGGGGTCGAAGAACGCCTGTGAGCAGGGCGAATGCGGCTCCTGCACGGTCTACCTCGACGACGTCCCGGTGTGCGCCTGCCTGGTCGCGGCCGGGCAGGCCGAGGGCCGCGTGGTGCGCACGGTCGAGGGGCTGGCCGACGGTGCCACGCTCGACCCCGTCCAGCAGTCCTTTGTGGACGCGGGTGCGGTCCAGTGCGGGTTCTGCACGCCGGGCCTGGTCGTCGCCGCGCACGACCTGCTGAACCGCGTCCCCGACCCGAGTGACGAGGAGATCCGCGAAGCCCTGGCCGGCAACCTGTGCCGCTGCACCGGCTACGAGAAGATCCTCGACGCGGTGCGCGCCGTCGCGAAGGGCGGGGTCGCGTGAGGACACTCATCACCGGCGGGGCGGTCGCCACGGTCAGCGGCGACGAGTACGCCGATGGGTACGTCGTCGTCGAGAACGACCGGATCGCCGAAGTCGGCGAGGGCGTCTACACGGGCGAGTTCGATGAGCGCGTCGACGCGTCGGGCTGCCTCGTCACGCCTGGGCTCATCAACACCCACCACCACCTCTACCAGTGGGCGACCCGCGGCATGGCCGCCGACCACACGCTCTTCGAGTGGCTGGTCGCGCTCTACCCGGTCTGGGGCCGGCTCGACGCGGAGATCACGCACGCTGCGGGCACGGCCGGGATGGCCCGGCTCGCCCTGACCGGGTGCACGACCGTCGCCGACCACCACTACGTCTTCCCGCGCGACGGCGGCGACCAGGTCGCGGCGCTGGCCGCGGCCCGCCAGCGCGTCGGCGTCCGGCTGCACGTCGTGCGCGGGTCGATGGACCGCGGCGAGTCCGACGGCGGCCTGCCGCCGGACAACCTCGTCGAATCGACCGAGGAGGCGCTGACCGGCACCGAAGCGGCGATCGACCGCTTCCACGACGACTCGCCGGAAGCGCACCTGCAGATCGCCGCGGGCCCGTGTTCGCCGTTCTCGGTCACCGAGCGGCTGATGTCCGGCGCGGCCGAACTGGCCCGCCGCAAGGGCGTCCGGCTCCACACCCACCTGGCCGAGACCCTCGACGAGGAGCAGCAGTGCCTCGCCGAGGTCGGCTGCACGCCCGCCGAGTACGCCGACAAGCTCGGCTGGCTCGCCGACGACGTCTGGCTCGCGCACACCATCCACCTCGCGCCCGAGGCGATCCGCCGCTTCGGCGCCACCGGCACCGGTTCGGCGCACTGCCCGACGTCCAACGGCCGGATCGGCGCGGGCATCGCCCCGGTCCGCGCCCTGCTCGACGCCGGCGTCCCGGTCGGACTCGGCGCCGACGGGGCCGCGTCCAACGAGTCCGGCGGTCTCGGCGAAGAGCTGCACCAGGCGTTGCTGCAGGCCCGCCAGCGCGGCGGCCCGCGTGGGCTGACCACGCGCGAAGCGTTGTGGATGGGCACCCTGGGCGGCGCCCGCTGCCTGGGCCGCGCGGACGACCTGGGGTCGATCGAGCCGGGGAAGCTCGCCGACCTCGCCGTCTGGGACCTGACCGGCCTGAACTACGCCGGGATCACCGACCCGGTCGCGGCGCTGGTGCTGGGCACCACGCCGCCGGTGCGCCGGCTGTTCGTCGGCGGCAAGGCCGTCGTCGAGGACGGCTCGCTGCGCGAAGCGGACGAGTCCGAGATCGCGTCCGAGCTGGCGGCGGCGAGCGCTCGACTGCGGGAGGCAAGATGACCACCACCGTCAGCACTCGGACGGTCGACGGCGTCGGCACGTCGCCGCAGCGTCCCGACGGCGTCGTGAAGGTCCGCGGCGAGTTCGCGTACTCCTCGGACCTGTGGCACGAGGACATGGTGTGGGGCGTGACCCTGCGCAGCCCGCATCCGTACGCGCGGATCACCGGGATCGACATCACCGACGCGCTGAAGGTGCCCGGGGTCTACGCGGTGCTCACCCACGAGGACGTCCCCGGCGTCAACCGGTACGGCCTGGAGCACACCGACCAGCCGGTGCTCGCCGCCGAAGTCGTGCGCTACCAGGGCGAACCGGTCGCGCTGGTCGCCGCCGACCACCCGGAGACCGCGCGTCGCGCGATGAAGCGGATCGTCGTTTCCTACGAAGAGCTTTCTCCGGTGACGGACTCCGAAGCGGCTGTCGCGGGCGAAGGTCCTTCGCTGCACTCTGGCGGGAACGTCGTGCGGCACGTGAAGATCCGCCGCGGGGCGCAGGACGTGGCCGCCGACGTCGTCGTCTCGGGCGTCTACGAGGTCGGCATGCAGGACCAGGCGTTCCTCGGGCCGGAGTCGGGGCTCGCGGTGCCGGACACCGAAGGCGGCGTCGACCTGTACGTGGCGACGCAGTGGCTGCACGTCGACCAGCAGCAGATCGTCGCCGCGCTGGGTCTGCCGGTCGAGAAGGTGCGGCTCACGCTCGGCGGAGTCGGCGGCGCGTTCGGCGGCCGCGAAGACCTCTCGATGCAGGTGCATGCCTGCTTGTTGGCGCTGCACACCGGCAAGCCGGTGAAGATGGTCTACAACCGCGAAGAGTCCTTCTACGGTCACGTCCACCGTCACCCGGCGAAGATGTACTACGAGCACGGCGCCACTCGCGACGGCCGTCTCGTGTACGTGCGCACGCGCCTGTACCTCGACGGCGGCGCGTACGCGTCCTCGACGGGCGCGGTCGTCGCGAACGCCGCGACACTCGGCGTCGGACCGTACAAAGTGGACAGTGCGTCGGTCGACTGCTGGGGCACCTACACGAACAACCCGCCGTGCGGCGCGATGCGCGGGTTCGGCGCGGTGCAGGCGGCGTTCGGCTACGAATCGCAGATGGACAAGCTCGCGGCCGCCTGCGGCCTGGACCCGGTCGAGATCCGCGTCCGCAACGCGATGAGCGAGGGCGACCTGATGCCGACCGGCCAGGTCGTCGACTCCGCCGCGCCGGTCGCCGAGCTGCTGGGGCTGGTGCGGGACAAGCCGATGCCGCCGGAACGGCCGTTCGACCTGCGGCACATGCCGGGCGGGGTGTCCAACACGACGCACGGCGAAGGCGTCGTCCGCGGGGTCGGGTACGCCGTCGGGATCAAGAACGTCTGCTTCTCGGAGGGCTTCGACGACTACTCGACGGCTCGGGTGCGCTTGCAGCTGGTCGGCGGCGAGCCGGCGGCGACGGTGCACACCGCGGCCTGCGAGGTCGGCCAGGGCCTGGTGACGATCATGCAGCAGATCGTCCGGACCGAGCTGGGCGTCGAGCAGGTGACGGTCCTGCCGATGGACACCTCGATCGGCAACGGCGGTTCGACGTCGGCGTCACGCCAGAGCTACGTGACCGGCGGCGCCGTCCAGGCGGCCTGCGTGGCGGTGCGGGCGCGCCTGCTTTCCCGCTTCGACGCGAAGGTGCGCGTGGTCGGCGGCAAGCTCGTCGCGGCCGACGGCCAGGTGCTCGCCGACCTCGTGGACGTCCTCGCCGACGACGTCTACGACGAGACGGTGGAGTGGCGGCACCGGCCCACTTCGGGTCTGGATCCGGAAACCGGCCAGGGCACCGCGCACGTCCAGTACGCGTTCGCCGCGCACCGGGCGGTCGTCGACGTCGACGTCGAGCTGGGCCTCGTCAAGGTGGTCGCGCTGGACTGCGCCCAGGACGTCGGCAAGGCGCTGAACCCGCAGGCCGTGCTGGGCCAGATCCAGGGCGGTTCGGCCCAGGGGCTCGGGCTCGCGGTGATGGAGGAGATCCAGACCTCCGGCGGGAAGATCCGGAACCCCTCCTTCACCGACTACCTGATCCCGACGGTCCTGGACATGCCGCCGATGAGCATCGACGTCCTGGAACGCCCGGACCCGCACGCGCCGTACGGCCTGCGCGGGGTGGGGGAGCCGCCGACGATCTCGTCGACCCCGGCGATCGTGGCGGCGATCCGCGCCGCGACCGGGCTCGCGCTCACACGCGTCCCGGTGCGGCCGGAGCACCTCACGGGCACCTGAGTTACTTGAGGGTCCAGTTCTGGTTGGCGTCGTCGTTGCAGCCCCAGAGCTCGAGCTGAGTGCCGTTGACGTTGCCGGCGGGCTTGTCGCCGCCGGTGACGTCGACGCAGAGCCCGGCCTGGGTGATCGAGCCGTCCGGCGCGAGTTTGAACTTCTGGTTCGCGCCGCCGTGGCAGGTCCAGACGATGAGCTTGGTCCCGGCGGCGCTGCTGCCGCCGTCGGCGTCCAAGCACAGGCCGTTGGCCTTCAGCTCACCGGCGCTGGTGAACGTCCAGGACTGGTTCGCGCCGCCGTCGCAGTCCCAGATGTCGACCTTGGTGCCGGGCGTGGTGACGTTGCCGTTGATGTCGATGCAGCGGGACGACGACGCGCCCTGCAGCGGATGGGCGGTGTCGATGCTGGAGCCGGATGCGTTGGCCTTGACGCGGTAGATCACGGTGCTGTGCGACGGGACGTTCGCGCTGATCGTGCCGGTGCTCGTGGTCAGCTCCTTCGACCAGAGGTTGGTCAGCCGGTAGTTCGACGCGGCGGGCAATCCGGCCGCGGCGGCCGTCGTCGAGACGGTTTTCGTGGTGCTGTTCTCGTTGAACAGCACGACGGCGACGTCGCCGCCTTGCAGGGGTTTCGCGAGGACGTCCAGGCCGTTGCCGGTCGCGATGCGCGTGGCCTGCTTGCCGAGCGAGTCTTGGTCGACGGCGATGACGTCGCCGTTGAGGTAGGTCGAGAAGGTGGCGACACTGGCGCTGCGGAGATCGGCGCCCGCGATCAGCGGCGCGGCCATCGCGGCCCAGAGCGTGAAGTGGGCGCGGTCCTCCTGGAAGTCCATTCCGTCGCCGACCTCGAGCATGTCGGGGTCGTTCCAGGCGCCGGGCTTCGCGGCCGAAGCGAGGCCGACGTTCTGGCGGTAGATCGAGTCGATGCTGCCCCAGTTGTTGGTGATGTCCCCGGTGGTGCGCCACAGGTTGCCGACGTCCGGCGCCCAGGTCGAAGGGTTGAAGTTGCCCCACTCGCAGATGCTGTAGACGATCGGGCGGCCGGTGGCCTTCAGCGCGTCACGCATCGCGGAGTAGCGGCGGACGTAGTCCTGCTGGTTCTCGCCGCTCGGGCTGCCGCAGTTGTCGTACTTGAGGTAGTCGACGCCCCAGCTCGCGTAGCTGTTCGCGTCGGCCTGCTCGTGGCCGAGGCTGCCGGGGTAGTGCTGGCAGGTCTCGGTGCCGGCGCTCTCGTAGATCCCGAACTTCATCCCGCGCGCGTGGATGTAGTCACCGAGGGCCTTGAGGCCGCTGGGGAACTTCGCGGGGTCGGCGACGAGGTTGCCGGCGCCGTCCCGGTTGCGCGTCATCCAGCAGTCGTCGAGGTTGACGTAGGTGTAGCCGCGGTCGCGCATCCCGGAGCTGACCATGAGGTCGGTGGTCTGCTTGACCAGGGTCTCGTTGATGTTGCACTCGAAGGTGTTCCAGGTGTTCCACCCCATCGGCGGGGTTCTCGCGAGCCCGTTTTCGAGGGCTTCCGCGGAGGGACTCACGAGGCCGACGGCGGCGACGGCGGTGGCGAGGACGGCGAGGAATCTGCGCATGGCGGCTCCAACCGAACGACGGTGTTGAGGCAGGAGGACTAGACCACTGTTGACCAGCACTGCGTAGCTTCGATGTCCGATGCTGCGCGGTCAAGCGCCATGTTGAGTATTCTTGTTGGATTCCCGACTAAAGTTGCTCGTTCTGGAGCCGCTTGGCGACGTCCACGCTGGTCGCGCCCGCGACGGCCATGGCCTCGGTGTCCCGGAGCGCGCGGCAGAGGACGAACGCGCCTTCGAGGCTGTTGACGACGGAGATGGTGAGCGTCCGGGCGGCCTCCTGGCTCAGTCCGAACTTCGCGAACTTCTCGGTCCCGGCCTCGATCCAGGCGGTGAAGACGTCCGCGGTGGCTTCCCGCAGCGGTTCGTTGGTGCTGGCGACCTCGAGAGCGACGGTGGCGATCGGGCAGCCTTCGACGTAGTCGGTGGCCTGGAGCGTCGCGATCCCGGCGGCGAAGAAGGCCTCGATCCCGCTGACGAGATCGGGCGCGGGCGCGATGAAGAGGTCGAAGAGCTGGATGTAGGCGAGCCCGGAGGTGCGGATGACCTCCTGGCCGAGCTGCTCCTTGCCCCCGGGGAAGAAGTGGTAGAGCGACCCGAAGGGCGCATTCGCCTCGGTGACGATCTGTTTGAGCCCGGTGCCGGTGTAGCCGTTGCGCCGGAACAGTTCCGCGCCGGCGGCCATGATGCGTTCCTTGGTCCCTGCCACGACGCCACGATACGCCCGGATCGGTAGAGCGTTCTATCAATCCGGGCGCGCGTGGCTCAGCGGCTCAGTGGATGTCCCAGGCCGGGCCCGGGTCCTCGGCGTCGTCGCGCAGGATCGTGCCCTCGATCAGCCCGTACGGCCGGTCCGCCGCGTAGAACACCTCGTTGGCGTTCTTCAGCCCGAACGGGCTCAGGTCCACCAGGAAGTGGTGCTTGTTCGGCAGCGACAGCCGCACCTCGGCGACCTCCGGCCGCTGTTCGAGCACCGCCTGGCCCATCGCGTACAGCGTCTGCTGCAGCGAAAGGCTGTGCTTCGTCGCGAACGTCTCGAGCATCAGCCGCCGGATTTCGCGGTGGCTCTCGGCCCAGTCGATGCCTTCGCCCTGGTAACGCCATTTTGCTGTGACCGCCGTCGCGAGGATCCGGTCGTCGGTCTCGGCGAGCGTCGTGTACTGGTCGCGCGGGAAGCCGTGGAACTCCGAACCCGTCGACTTGAGCAGCGTCAGGCCGTCGATGCCGGACACGACCCACGCGCGGCCGTCCCGGATCGTCACGGCCGTGGTGCGCCGTTCGTCGCCGGAGCGGCTGAACGCGTGGTCGTGCGGCTCGCCGCCGACGGCGATCCGGTCCCAGCCGTGCTCGTCGACCTTGATCCGCGCGCCGGTGATGTTCCCCTGCGTGCCGGTGAAGTGCCGCGCCAGGCGCAGGGCGAAGTCCTCGATCTCGCCGACCGGCGCCTCCTTCGCGAAGGCGTACACGGTGTTCTTCTGCGTGTCGGTGGCGAGCACGCCCGCGTTGTCGCCGGTGAGGTGTGTCGCGGCGAGCTCACCACGCAGCGACGTCGACACGGTGAGGTCCTTGAGGTGGTGCACGGGGCCGTCGCGGCGCACCGTCACCAGGCGGACCTCCGCCTTGCCGTACTGGTTGGGGCCCAGGGTGATGGCCACGGTTCAGCTCCCTCGGTAGGTCGAATAGGCGAACGGGCTGAGCAGGAGCGGCACGTGGTGGTGCGCGGCGCCGTCGGAGATCCGGAAGGTGAGGGCCACCTCCGGGAAGAAGGCGTCCGGGCCCAGGTAGGCGCCGGTGTCGAAGACCAGCCGGTAGGCGCCCGGGTCCAGGGTTTCCGGGCCGAGGTCGCGGATCCGGCCGTCGTCGTCGGTGCGCCCGTCGGCGATCGGCTTCCCCTCGGCGGTCTCGAACCGGACGGCGATCCCCTTCGCGGGGCGGCCGGTCGCCGTGTCGAGGACGTGGGTGGTCACGAGGCTCACGCGGTCACCGCTTTCGCGAGTCGGAGTTCGGCGATCTTCAGCAGTTCCCGCCCGGCGACGGCCAGTTCGGTCGCGGGGTCGTTGTCCAGCCGGCTTTCGAGGATCTTCAGCAGTTCTTCCCCGCTGCGGCCACTGGCGCAGACGAGGTAGACGTGCCCGAACTTGGCTTCGTACTGCGCATTCGCGACGGCGAAGGCGTCGGCGTTGTCCACACCGGACTGTTCGCTCCGGGACCAGTCGCCCTCGGTGCCCTGCTGTTTCGGCTTTTCCCCGATCCGGGGGTGGGCGGCCATGGCCTGTCGGATCTCGTCGCTGCTCAACGGCAGCTCGGCGGCGGCCTTCAGTGCGTCCAGGCCGGCGTACGGCCGGCGGTCGAGAATCGCGTCCACCCAGCGGGGGACGGCGAGACAGGCGGTCAGCGCCGGACGGACGTCATCGGCGCCGGCGGCGTTGAAGTCGGTGAGGGTGAGCGGCACGGGGAACTCCTCGTGAGTGGCGTCCCGCTGACCGTACGTCGACGCCGGAGTTCCGTCAACATTTTGTTGAAAGCCCTGGTCAGTCGGCTTCCCGGTTGAGGTAGTTGTAGACGGTGAACCGCGTGACCCTCAGCGCGTCGGCCACCGAGGAGACGGATTTCCGCAGGCCGAAGGCCCCGCGTTCCCGCAGTAGCCGGACGGCGCGCTGCTTGCCGGGCCGGTCGAGTTCGCCCAGCTTGGCGCCCAGTTCGCGCTCGACGTCGGCGATGAGCCGCGCGAGCGCGTCGTGCAGTTCGACGACCGGCCCGTCGGTCGCCGCGATGTGGCCCGGCTCGCCGGTCGTCAAGCCCGCTGCGGGCTTGACGTCGCCCTCGGCCGGTGCGACCTGGCGGACCTGGAGCGTCACCTGCGTGGCGCCGTTGTCCAGGGCGGCCTTCGCGATCGCCGGGAGCGCGTCGTACAGCTCCTTCGCCTCGCCGCGGGCGAGCGTCCCGAGCGGCCCGAAGTCGGTCTCCAGCCCCGCTTCCGCGGCGGCGTCGCGCGCGGCGAGCGCGTGCTCGGGCGGCGAACCCTCGCCACGGAACGGTTCGCTGGTGAACTCCGCTTCAAGCCGCACGACGATGACCGTAACGCGCCGCGTCCGTCGTTGACGAGCGGCGCGCGCCGTGGTTACTGTCGTTGTGCGAAACCGCCTTTCCGTACTGTGAAATCGGCGGTGGTTCAATCCTCCCGGAGAAGGGTTTTCGGATGGATCTTGTGGTGCGCGCGGCCCGGGCTGTCACGGCCGAGGGCGAGGTTCCGGCGACCGTCGGTGTCGACGGCGGCCGGATCGTCGCGGTCGAACCCGGCGGCGCCGCGCTGTCCGGCGACCGCGTGCTCGACCTCGGCGACGACGTCGTGCTGCTGCCCGGGCTCGTCGACACACACGTCCACGTCAACGATCCCGGCCGCGCCGAGTGGGAAGGCTTCGAGACGGCGACCCGCGCGGCCGCCGCGGGTGGGGTGACCACGATCGTGGACATGCCGCTCAACAGCCTGCCCCCGACGGTCGACGTCGCGGCCCTGGAGGTCAAGCGCAAGGCGGCGACCGGCCGCGTGCACGTCGACGTCGGGTTCTGGGGCGGCGCGATCCCCGGCAACGTCGGGGATCTGCGCGGGCTGCACGACGCCGGGGTGTTCGGCTTCAAGTGCTTCCTGCTCCACTCGGGCGTCGACGAGTTCCCGCCGCTGGATCCGGCCGGACTCGACGAAGCGTTGCGGGAGCTGAGTTCCTTCGACGCGCTGATGATCGTCCATGCCGAGGATGCGCACGAGATCGACGAAGCACCCGAGCCGCACGGCGGTCGCTATGTCGACTTCCTGCGCTCCCGGCCGCGGGCGGCGGAGAACCTCGCGATCACGCACGTCATCGAGGCGGCCCGCCGCAACGACGCGCGCGCGCACATCCTGCACCTGTCCTCGGCGGAGGCCCTGCCGCTGGTCGCTTCGGCGCGCCGCGACGGAGTGGCGCTGACGGCCGAGACCTGCCCGCACTACCTCAGCTTCATCGCCGAGGAGATCCGCGACGGCGCGACGCAGTTCAAGTGCTGCCCGCCGATCCGGGAGGCGGCCAACCGCGAGCTGCTCTGGCAGGGACTCGCCGACGGGGTGATCGACACCGTCGTCAGCGACCATTCGCCGTGCACGCCGGAGCTGAAACGCTTCGACAGCGGCGATTTCGGGCTCGCCTGGGGCGGGATCTCGAGCTTGCAGCTGGGGCTGCCGGCGATCTGGACGCAGGCGCGGCAACGCGGGTTCGCGCTCACCGACGTCATCCGCTGGATGGCCGAGCGCCCGGCCGCGCAGGCCGGGATGCACCGCAAGGGGCATCTCGCGGTGGGCCACGACGCCGACTTCTGCGTGTTCGCGCCGGAAGAGGCGTTCGTGGTCGACGTAGCGAATCTGAAGCACCGCAACCCGGTCAGCGCGTACGACCGGCGGCCGCTCGCCGGCGTCGTGCGCTCGACCTGGTTGCGGGGCACCGAAATCACCGGCGACGAGCCCCGTGGCGCGTTGCTGACCCGGGGGGACTGCTGAAATGGAGGCTGCCTTGTCTGATCGTCCTGTGTGGACGGAACTGCCCGACCTCGCGTCACGCCGCTTCGGCGGGACGGTGATGTGGGCGACCGACGAGCTGTTCGCCGAGAAGGAGAACCTGGTCAACCCGTGGACGCCGGCGCACCGCGCCGAGACGTTCGGCCCGAAGGGCCAGGTCTACGACGGCTGGGAGACCCGCCGCCACCGCGAACCGGGCGACGACCAGGCCGTGGTGCGGCTCGGCCTGGCCGGCACGGTCACCGGCATCATCGTCGACACGGCGTTCTTCAAAGGCAACTACCCGCCGTTCGTCTCGGTCGAGGCGGCGTCGGTACCGGGCTACCCGTCGGCGGCGGAGCTGGCGACGGTGGACTGGGACATCCTGGTCGACCGCGCCCCGGCGGCCGGCCACACGGAGAACTTCTACGCGATCAACGGTTCACGCCGGTACACCCACGTTCGTCTCACCCAGCACCCGGACGGCGGAGTGGCGCGCCTGCGCGTGCACGGCGCCCCGATCCCGGACCCGGAGTTGCTGGACCTGGACGCGCTCGACCTGGCGGCCCTGGAGAACGGCGCCCTGGTCACCGGCTGCAGCAACAAGTTCTATTCGTCGCCGAACAACGTGCTCTCGCCCGGGCTGGCGGCGCACCAGGCCGAGGGCTGGGAGACGGCCCGCCGCCGCGACGACGGCAACGACTGGCTGACGCTGCGCCTGGCGGGCGCGGGCATCGTCCGGTTCGCCGAGCTGGACACGAGCAACCTCAAGGGCAACGCCCCGGGCTGGGCGTCGGTCAGCGGCCGCGACACGTACGGCGAGTGGGTCCCGCTGTTGCCGAAGACCCGCCTGCAGCCGGACACCCGCCACCGGTTCGCGCTGAAGGAGGGCCCGGAGGTCACGGAGGCCCGCCTGGACATCTACCCGGACGGCGGGCTGGCCAGGCTGCGCCTGTACGGCCGGCTCACCGAAGCGGGCCGAACCAACGTGAAGGCGCGCTTCGCCAAGACGCGGTGAGGCGGCGAGCCGTCGGCGGCTTGTGCCGGCGGCTCGCGCTCAGCCCGCGTTCGGCCGGTTGAGGTAGGCGGAGGCCAGCGACAGGACGCAGGCACAGCCGATGATGGCGCTGACCCACCACTGCAGCCCGACGACAATGCTCCAGACGAAGCCCGCCGCCGCCAGCACGGCGACGAGGATGTTCCGGAACTGCAGTGGGGTCGGTTTGGCCATGTCACCAGCCTCTCACGGGCGCGAGCTGGACGATTGCGCGCCCATGAGGACACGTCGCCGGACTGCGGCCGACCCTTGCCGCTCCACTTCGTGTCGCGCACGTCCGGCGCCGCCGCCGAGACCGACGACGACCCCGCGGCGGTCCAGCCCGATCCGGCCGAGGACCTCCCAGCAGCGGCCTGACTTCAGCCCTTGCCTCGCGCTCCCGAGGACACATCGCCGTGCTGCCGGCCTTGTCGCTCTGCTCATGTCGCGCGCGTCCGGCCTAACTCAAGCCCTTGCCTCAGTCCGCCTTTGCCCGCCCAGGTGCGTTCCGGGCAGGCGCTCGTCCTCCCTCGTACTCATGGCGCCGGTGTCAGATCTCTGCGCGCTGCCCGGGTTCGAGCAGCACGAGGCGGTCGGTGAGGCCCGCCGCCTCGAACTCCTTTCGCAGCGTGTCCGGTCCTTCGCTGAAGTGCTGCCAGCCGCGGAAGTGCAGGGGCACCACCTTCGCGGCGTCGAGCACCTTCGCCGCTTCGGCGGCGTTCGCGCTGGTGAGCGTCAGGGGAGCGCCGTCGAAGAGCGCCGTCCGGGCGGCGCCGGCGAACAGCACCGCGATGTCGACGCGGAACCGCGACGCGATCTCCCGCACCAGCTCGACCGACGCGTTGTCCCCGCTGACGTACACGGTCGGCAGGCCGTCGCCGCTCAGGACGAACCCGGTGACCTCGCCGGTCGTCGGCTCGGCGCCCTCCGGCCCGTGCAGCGCCGGCACGGCGGTGACCGTCAACGGTCCGACCTGCGTCTCCTCCCATGGCGTCAGTCCCCGCGCGGTCCCGCCCAGCCGCTCGGCCCCGCTGGGTGTGATCAACGTCAGCGGCACCGTCCCGAGGTAGGCCCGGCCCCGGTCGTCCAGGTTGTCGGGGTGCTGGTCGTGCGACAGCAGGACCGCGTCCACTACGCCGACCGCATCTTCGGTCAGCACGGAGTCTTCGGTCTTGACCAGCACGCGATTGCCGATCGAGTGATCACCGGGCTCGTCGAAGGTCGGGTCGGTGAGCAGCCGGACGCCGCCCAGCTCCAAGAGCGCCGTCGGGCCGCCGGACAGGGTGATCCCCAGGGTTTCGGTCATACCCCGGCCAACAGCGGGAATGCGCGGTCTCTTCCCTAGGGTGCCGACTGCCTCCGGGAGCTGATCACGCCCGTGTTGAACCCAGCCAGGTGGAGCCCGCCTGCGAAGCGCGCGTGTTCGATCTTCACGCACCTGTTCATCACGACGTCCAGCCCGGCCGCCCGCGCCCGGTCGGCCACCGGCTCGTGCCACAGCCCGAGCTGCAGCCACAGCGTCCGCGCGCCGGCGTCGATCACCTCTTCGGCCACCTGAGGCAGGTCGTCGTGCTTCCGGAACACGCTGACCAGATCCGGTTTTCCCGGTACGTCCTTGATCGACGCGTACACCGGTTTCCCGAACAGCGTGTCCAACCGCGGGTTGACGAAGGTGACTTCGTAGCGCGTCGACGAGAGCAGGTACGTCGCCACGAAGTAGCTGGGCCGCGCCGGGTTGGCGGACGCGCCCACCAGCGTCACCGACTTCGTCCGGTTGAGGATCGCGCGCCGCTCGACGGCTCCCACCGCGTAGGTCATCCGGCCACCGCCTTGCCCAGTGCCTGGTCGAGGTCCCAGAGGATGTCTTCGACGTCCTCCAGGCCGACCGACAGCCGGATCAGGTCGGGACCGACACCCGCGGCCGCGAGCTGGTCCTCCGACAGCTGGGCGTGGGTGGTCGACGCCGGGTGGATCACGAGCGTCCGCGCGTCCCCGACGTTCGCCAGGTGCGACAGCAGCTCCACCGATTCGACGAACCTCTCGCCCGCCGCCCGGCCGCCGTCGATGCCGAACGAGAACACCGCGCCCGGCCCGGCGGGCAGATACTTCTTCGCGAGGTCGTGGTGCTGGTGGGAGGACAGCCCGGCATACGACACCCAAGCCACCCGTGGGTCCGCTTCGAGGTACTCGGCGACCGCCCGGGCGTTGGCGACGTGCGCGTCCATTCGCTGGGGGAGCGTCTCGACCCCTTGCAACAGCAGGAAAGCCGAGTGCGGCGACAGGACCGCGCCGATGTCCCGCAGCTGCTCGGCGCGCAACCGCGTGCAGAACGCGTACTCGCCGAAGTTCTCCCAGTACCTCAGGCCGCCGTAGCTCTCCACGGTCTCGGTCATCCGCGGGAACTTCCCGTTGCCCCAGTCGAACTTCCCGGACTCGACGACGATCCCGCCGAGCGTCGTCCCGTGACCGCCGAGGAACTTCGTCGCCGAGTGCAGCACGATGTCGGCGCCGTGCTCGATCGGCCGGCACAGGTACGGCGTCGCCAGCGTCGCGTCCACCACCAGCGGGATGTCGTGGGAATGCGCGAGATCCGCGAGCGCCGCGAGGTCGGCGATGCCGCCGCCGGGGTTGCCGATCACCTCGGTGTAGAGCAGCCGGGTCCGGTCCGTGATCGCGGCCGCGTAGTCGTCGATGCCGCCGCTGACGAACGTCGTCTCCACGCCGAACCGCCTGAGCGTGCCGGTGAGCTGGGTGACCGTGCCGCCGTAGAGACCGCTCGCCGACACGATGTGGTCGCCCGCCTCGGTGAGCGCGCTGAAGGTAAGGAACTCCGCGGCCTGCCCGCTCGCGGTGGCGACGCCGCCGATGGCGCCTTCGAGGCTGGCGATCCGCTCTTCGAACGCGGCCACCGTCGGGTTCCCGATACGGCTGTAGATGTTGCCGTACTTCTGCAGCGCGAAGAGGTTCGCCGCGTCGGCGGCGTCCTCGAAGACGAAGCTCGTGGTCTGGTAGATCGGCACGGCCCGCGCGCCGGTCGCCGGATCGGGGGTTCCGCCCGCGTGCAGTGCGCGGGTGCGGAAGCCCCAGGTGCGTTCACTCATCGGTTCTCACCGTAACCGTCCTCCCCTTCGGATGGCCACGCCTCTCAGGTGTTGGGCGCGACCATTTCGTGCTGCCGAGCGTAGCACGATTTGAAATTGCGTGCGCTACACTCGAAAGCATGAAATGTGCTTCCTGTGGCAAGCCGCTGCCACCTCGGCGCGGAGCTGGGCGAAATCGCCAGTACTGTGACGCCACTTGCCGGAGCGCTGCCCGCCGGCAGCGGGCGCACGTAAAGAGTGACTTGACAACCAGGCCGCGTCAATCCACTCTTGACGTTGTGCCGGGAGGACCCTTGGCCGCGGTCGGTGAGGCGTTGCGGAAAGTCCGTGACGCCGAAGGGACACTGCGGGAAGCCGTGGACGCGGCCAGGGCGGCCGGGCACACGTGGCAGGAGATCGGCGACCTGCTGGGCACCAGTAGGCAGGCCGCCTTCCAGCGGTTCGGCCGGCCGGTCGACCCGGCGACGGGAGCGTCCATGACAGAACTGAAGCCGCCGGACGCGATCCACCGTGCCGAGGGGCTCGTGGCAGAGCTCGTCGGCTGCCAATGGCACGAGGTACGGCGCGACTTCGACGACCGGATGCAGGCGGCGGTCGGCGAGGACGAGCTGCGGCTCGCCTGGGCCCAGGTGGCCGGATCGGTCGGAAGTTACGAGGGGATGGGGGAACCGTATGCGCGGTCCACGGGCGACTACACGGTCGTCCACATGCCGCTGGCCTTCGAGGCCGGCGAGCGGACCGTTCAGGTGACCTACCGCGAAGACGGCCAAGTGGCCGGGCTGTGGATCCGGCCGCCCGACCAGTAGCCGGTGACCAAGGGGGAACGATGGAAACACAGGGGGAAATATGAAGACAGCGATAGCGGGGGTGGTCGCGGTCCTGGTGCCGTTGGTGGCTCCGGCCGCCCAGGCCGCCGAGGTGCCCACGGCGACGCAGCAGCTCGAGTGGGTGGTCGACGCGACCGGGCGCGTCCCGGTGTCCGATGCCGAGGTAAGCGAGCACATCGCCCAGGTCCTGCTCACCGCCGCGGGCGGAACGGCGGGCATCAACGGCGCACTCGCGCGGCTCGGCCGGATCGAGCTGAAACGGATCGTCACCGAGGCTCCGGACCACGTCGAGGCCGCGGTGCACGGACCCGCCGACGACTACCTGCTCGACCTGCACGTCGACCAGGCCGGGCTGATCGACGGGCTCAGGTCGAGCCCGGACGACCCGGTCCCGGCGTCCTGGCCGGAGGTCGATGCGCAGCTCGCGGCGCTGGGCGCCCGCGTGTCGTTCGGGGCGTCGGAGATCCTCCCGGACGGGCGCTGCCGGGACGTGCACGGTGTGAGTGACGACGTGCAGCGGCCGCTCGGCTCGGCCTTCAAGCTCTACGTCCTGGGTGCGCTCGGCAAAGCGGTCGCAGACCACAAGGCGTCGTGGAGCGAGCAGTTGGCGATCCGCGACGACTGGAAGAGCCTGCCGTCCGGGGTGCTGCAGAACGAACCGGCCGGCACGCAGCTCCCGCTGTCCGCGTACGCCGACAAGATGATCTCGATCAGCGACAACACCGCGACCGACCACCTGATCCACCGGCTCGGCCGGGACGCCGTGCAACGGCAGCTCACCGAGTTCGGCAACCAGCGGCCGTCGGCGAACATCCCGTTCCTGACCACGAAGGCGATGTTCGAGCTCAAGGCCACGCAGTACCCGGCTCGCGCCGATGCCTACCTGGCGCTGCCGCGCTGGGCGCGTCCCGCCGCGGTCGCCGGGCTGGAGCGCCTTCCGCTCACCGGTCTCCAGAGCTGGCAGGCGCCCGAGAAGATCGACGACATCGAGTGGTTCGGTTCCCCGGACGACATCTGCCGCGCCTTCTCCGGGCTGCAGAAGGAGAACCAGCCGGAGATCGGGCACGCGTTGTCGCTGAACGACGGCGGCCTCGGACTCGACCGGGTGAAGTTCCCGGAGGTCTGGTTCAAGGGCGGCAGCGAACCCGGCGTGCTGACCTTGAACTACCTGGCACGGACCGCGGACGGCCGCTCGCTGGTCACCAGCGTCATGGTGTCGGACCCGGTCGCTCCGTTGAACGAAGACCACGTTGCCGCACGGGGAATCGCCGTCGCGAAGGGTGCGGTGGCGCTTCTCGCGGCTACGCTTCGTCCGTGACGGTGCGGTGGACTCTGACGATGGACTGCGCGGAGCCCCGCGCGCTGGCGAGGTTCTGGGCGGTGGCCCTCGGCTACATCGAGCGGCCGCCACCCGCCGGGTTCGCGAGCTGGGAAGACTGGTTCGCGCACCACGGAGTCCCCGAAACCGAATGGGATGACGGCGCCTACTTGAGCGATCCGGAAGGCGTGCTGCCGAACCTGAGCTTCCTCAAGGTGCCCGAGGGGAAGGTCGTGAAGAACCGCTTGCACCTGGACGTCCAGGCCGGCGGCGGGCGTGAGGTCCCGTGGGACACGCGGTGGGAGCGGGTCGTCGAAGCGGTCGCCCGGCTCACCGCGGCCGGCGCGACGGTGGTGCAGGAGTACGAGCTGGACGGCCGCCCGGACCACATCTTGATGGCGGACCCGGAGGGCAACGAGTTCTGCGTGCTCTGAGCTGTCGATCCGGGTGCCGCGCATTCGTGTAGCGGGTGGATCCGGATCGTGAAGAGGAGCGCTCATGACATTCACCGCCGAAGAGATCGCCTACCTGCGTTCGCAGCCGCTCGCCCGCGTCGCCACGCTCGGCGCGGGCGAGCAGCCGGACGTCGTCCCGCTCGCGTTCGAGTTCGACGGCGAACACTTCTGGGTCGGCGGAGTCGGCGCGGCGGTGGCGGCGACCCGCAAGTTCCGGAACGTCGCCGCCGGCCGCCGGAAGGTCGCGCTCGTGGTGGACGACCTGGTGTCGCTGCAGCCGTTCGTCGCGCGGGCGATCCGGGTGTACGGCGACGCGGACGAGCCCGTGGAACGGGCCGGCTTGGTCGGGCCGGGGCGGTACTCCCGGATCACCCCGCGGATTTCGTGGAGCTGGAACATGGCGGGGGAGCCGGCGGGAGAGACGTGGTACGAGCCGAGGAGGGCGGTACATGGGTAGTTAGCGGGTGCGTGGTCACGAGCCCGTCCTGAATGACTCAGATCACTCGGAGGTGTCCAGGCGTTCTCGTCACATCGGCCGTCGTCGCGGGGTCTACTGCTACGACTGCGGCGCGAAGGGGACGGGAAACGGTGGACACGCTGACCGAACGGTTCGAGCAGGAGCGCCCGCGGCTGCGGGCGGTCGCCTACCGGATGCTCGGTTCGGCGAGCGAGGCCGACGACGCTCTCCAGGAAGCCTGGCTGCGGTTCGACCGCACCGACACGGGTGAGGTCGAGAACGTCGGCGCGTGGCTGACGACCGTCGTCGCGCGGGTGTGCCTGTCCATGCTCCGGACGCGTCGCAACCACCGCGAGGAGCCTCTGGACGGCCGGCCTGAGCAGGGTGAGGACCGCCGGGACCCCGAGCAGGAGGCGGAGCTGGCCGACTCGGTCGGGCTGGCGCTGCTCGTGGTGCTCGACGCGCTGGCACCGGCCGAACGGGTCGCGTTCGTGCTGCACGACATGTTCGCCGTGCCGTTCGACGAGATCGCGCCGATGATCGACAAGACTCCGGCGGCGGCCCGGCAGCTCGCGAGCCGGGCCCGGCGGCGGGTCAAGGGCGGCACCGCGGCGGACGCGGGCCTGCCGCGGCGGCGCAAGGTCGTCGAGGCGTTCCTGGCCGCGTCGCGGGGCGGCGACTTCGAAGCGCTGCTCGCGCTCCTCGACCCGGACGTGGTGCTGCACGCGGACCGGTTCGTCGGCCCGAGCCCGGCGCCGGTCGTGCTGCGCGGCGTCGAGAACGTGCGCAAGGGCGCGGTGCTGGCGTCCGAGCGGGCTCGTGCCAGCGAGCTGGCCCTCGTCGACGGCTCGCCCGGGCTGCTGTGGGTGCGCGAGGGGCGGCTGTCGGTCGTCCTGGCGTTCCAGGTGGACGGCGACCGGATCACCGGCATCGAGGTCATCGCCGACCCGGAGCGGCTGCGCGGGCTGGAGCTGGCCGTCCTCGACTGAGGTGCGTCAGCCCAGGGCGGCGCGAAGCCGTGCTTCGCGCTCGGCGGGCGTCTGGCGCGGGCAGCTCACGCACTTCGGGTTGCCGACCTCGTAGATCAGGCAGCACGACGCGCGGCGCACGGCGGGCGTCCGGCCGACGCGCACGAAACGCGGCTTCGGCAGGTCCAGGCCGATCGCGGCCACGAGCGGTTCGGCCAGGGCCATCGCGCGCTCGGGATCGGGCGTCCACAGCAGCCGGTTGCCGATCGAGTCGGCGGCGATGGCGCCGAGGGCGCGCGCCCGAGCGCCGGTGACGGCGGCGATCGTGGTGATGGCGGCCCCGAGCGCCTCGCCGAACGCGGTGCCCAGTTCGGGCAGCCCGCCGATGAGGGAGCGGGTGGAGCGGGCGCCGAGGAACCGGCCGTCGGCGAGGAGGTCGATCTCCATGGCGTCGAGCGACGGGTCGGCCAGTACGAGCCGCGGAGACCGGCCGGCGGGGGTGGCGGTCCGATCGGGTGGTGTCGGGTTTGTCGCCGGTTCGCTTACCGCGTGCTGCGGTTGGCCGGGTGACGTCGGGACAGCTGTCGGGTCGCTTGCCGAGCGCTGCGCTTGGCCGGATGGTGCCTGGACAGCTGTCGGGCCGCTTGCCGAGGACTGCGCTTGGCCGGGCGGCACCGAGCCCGCCGCAGCTGAGCGCTCCGCTCGGCCGGGCAGCACTGGGCTTGCGGCGCCGTCCGTCGCAGCCGCCAGGCTCTCCAGCGCGGGCGCCACCAGCACCGACGACAGCGAGTACCACCAGATCGTGCCGAGGACCTCCGGCCGGGCACAGCCGTAGAGCTTGGCCGCGCCGCCGATGCGGGCGCGTACCCACTCCGGGTCCGCGAGCAGGGTCGCGGGCGCGGTCCAGTCGGGCTTCACGTCACCCAGCCTTCCAGACCTCGGCGATCCACCCGCATGGCGTGCGAGGCCCGAAGAGCGGGACGCCTCACAGCCGCCGGTACGTCGAGACCGTGAACGACACCGTCACCGCCTGGGGCTCCGTCAGCGCGTCCAGGCGGGCACGCCGGTCGCCGCGGTCCAGGTGGAAGGCCGTCGGGCCCATCTCCACCGCCTGGCGGATCTGCCGCGGGGTCAGCCGCGCCGTCCTGCGGACCTCCGTCCGGCCGGTGCGGGCGAAGTACTCGCCGAGGGTGCCGTCCAGGCGCTCCTCCTTGCGCTCGTCCACCGACAGCACCAGGTCGCCCAGCTCGCGGAGGTGGTCCGGGGCCGGGGACGCCACCGTCAGCAACCCTCCGGGCCGCAGGACGCGGTGGAACTCCGGCCCGTTGCGCGGCGCGAAGACGTTCAGCACCGCCGATGCCACCTCGTCGCCCACCGGCCACGGCTCCCACAGGTTCCACACCGCCGCACCCAGGCGCGGGTGGGCGCGGGCCGCGCGCCGCAACGCCACCGCCGAGACGTCCAAGGCGAGACCGAAAGCCGCGGGCGCCGCCTCCAGGACGTGCGCCAGGTAGTAGCCCGTGCCGGCGCCCGCGTCGATCACGAGGCCGTCCGCCTCCGCGCACACGCGAGCCAGTTCGTCCGCGAGCGGCCGGTACGCGTCCGACGCCAGGAAGTCCGCGCGGGCCGCGACCATGGGCGCCGTGTCCGCCGTCCCGGCCGGGATTCGCGCGTGCAACAGGTTCACGTAACCCTGGCGAGCTAGATCGAAAGAGTGGCGGTTTTCGCAACGCAGCGTGCGATCGACGGCATCCAGCGGTGTACCGCACACCGAACAGCGCAACGCTTCCACGACCAAGGGTGGCAGTGGGTCATTCCCGTGGTCACTGGAGGTCATGGGGATATTCGACCACGACGTTACGCAACCAGACACTCCAGGACACGTCCCGGGAAACCTGGCCGTAACAACCGGGCACGGACAGTTCACGCGGGTGAAACCTTGCGCGCCGCCTCGTGAAACACCGCGCGCCAAAACTGCCTTCGCAGGACACCCAGGGCACGGGAGGACGATGTGCTGAACGCAGGAGACACCGCATGGGTACTGGCCAGCGCCGCGCTGGTCATGCTCATGACACCAGGATTGGCCTTCTTCTACGGCGGCATGGTCCGCGCGAAGAGCGTCTTGAACATGCTGATGATGAACTTCATCGCGCTGGCCGTGGTGGGGGTGCTCTGGGCCCTGTACGGCTTCTCGATGTCCTTCGGCGACGACGCCTTCGGCGGCCTCGTCGGTAACTTCCACTTCGCCGGCTTGGAGAACACCTTCGGGAAGCTCGCCGGCTTCGCGGTCGCCGCCACCGACTCGGCGCCTGCCGTGGCCTGGCCCGGCACGGACGCGCTGCCGGTGCTCGCGTTCGTCATGTTCCAGCTGATGTTCGCCATCATCACGCCCGCGCTGATCTCCGGCGCCATCGCCGACCGCGCGAAGTTCTGGGGCTGGACGCTGTTCGTCGTCATCTGGGTGTCGGTCGTGTACTTCCCGGTCGCGCACTGGGTGTTCTCCTTCAACGGCTTCGTCGGCGAGAACGCGGTCGGCGGCTGGATCGCCAACAACCTCAAGGCACTCGACTTCGCCGGTGGTACCGCGGTCCACATCAACGCCGGTGCCGCGGGTCTCGCGCTGGCGTTCGTGCTCGGCAAGCGCAAGGGCTGGCCGAAGGACACCGGCCGCCCGCACAACGTGCCGTTCGTCCTGCTCGGCGCCAGCCTGCTGTGGTTCGGCTGGTACGGCTTCAACGCCGGTTCGGCGCTGGCCGCCAACGACCTCGCCGCCGTCGCGTTCACCAACACGACCGTCGCCACCGCCGCCGCCGTGCTCGGCTGGCTGATCGTGGAGCAGCTGAAGTTCGGCAAGCCGACCACCCTCGGCGCGGCTTCCGGTGCGGTCGCCGGCCTGGTCGCCATCACCCCGGCGTGTGGTTTCGTGAGCCCGCTCGGGGCCATCGCGATCGGCCTGATCGCCGGTGTCCTCTGTGCGCTGGCCATCTCGCTCAAGTTCAAGTTCGGCTTCGACGACTCGCTCGACGTCGTGGGTGTCCACCTGGTCGGCGGCATCGTCGGCACGCTGCTGATCGGCTTCTTCGGCACCACGAGCGTCAACGCGCTCGGCGCCGACGGCCTGTTCTACGGCGGCGGGTTCACCCAACTGGGTCGTCAGGCCGCGGCCGCCGGTGCGGTGCTCGCGTACTCGTTCATCCTGTCCTTCATCATCGGGTTCGCGATCAAGAAGGCGGGCGGCTTCCGCGTCAGCACCGAGGACGAGGTCAGCGGCATCGACGAGGCCCAGCACGCGGAGAGCGCGTACGACTTCACCGGGTTGTCCGGCGGTGGCGCTCCGTCCATCATTCCGGTCAAGACCGCCCCGGCCGCGAAACTCGAGGAGAGCAAGGCATGAAGCTCATCACGGCGATTGTCAAGCCATTCACGCTCGACGACGTCCGCTCCGCACTGGAGCAGCTGGGCGTGCTGGGCATGACGGTCAGCGAGGTCCAGGGCTACGGCCGGCAGAAGGGCCACACCGAGGTCTACCGCGGTGCCGAGTACTCCGTGGACTTCGTGGCCAAGCTGAAGATCGAGGTCGTCACCGACGACACCAACGTGGAGAAGGTCCTCGAGGCCATCACCACGGCCGCGCACACCGGCAAGATCGGCGACGGCAAGGTGTGGGTGACCCCGGTCGAGACGGTCATCCGGGTACGGACGGGCGAGCGCGGCACGGACGCGCTATAGGCGACCGGGAAATGGCCGACGGGGGCGAACTGGTCAAGGCCACCGAGCGTTTGCTCGAGGGCAGGCACGGGAGGCTGGGGGCGTCCGCACTGCGGGCGGCCCTGGTCGACCTCTACGAGTTCTGGCTGGGCAGGGGAGCTTCGGCGGCCGGCGTCGACACCGCGGAACCGGGTGTCGCGCTGGTCGCCGTGGGCGGGCTCGGCCGCCGGGAGCTGGTGCCGTTCTCCGATCTCGACCTGGTGCTGGTGCACAACGGCAACAGCAAGGTCGGCGAGATCGCGGACGCGCTCTGGTATCCCTTGTGGGACGCGAAAGTCGGGCTGGACCACTCGGTCCGGACGCCCGGCGAAGCACTGAAGGTCGCTTCGGAGGACCTTCGCACGGCCATGGGCCTGCTCGACGCCCGGCATCTCTCCGGGGACGCCGAGCTGACCGGCCGGCTGGTTTCCGCGGCGCGCGAGCAGTGGCGCCGCACCGCGCGCAAGCAGATCCCGGACATGACGGCGTCGGTCCGGCAGCGCTGGACCCGCAGCGGCGAGATCGCGCAGTCCGCCGAACCCGACCTCAAGCACGGGCGGGGCGGGCTGCGGGACTTCGCCGTCCTGGAAGCCCTGGCCGCGGCACAGCTCACCGCGCGACCCGGCGAGGAGCTCCTGGAAGCCAAGGAGCTCCTGCTCGACGTCCGCACCGAGCTGCGGCGGGAGATCCGGCGCGAACGGGACATCCTGTCCGCACCGGAGGCGGAGCTGGTGGCCGCCGAACTCGGGTTCGGCGACCGCTTCACGTTGGCCCGCAAGCTTTCCGGCGCCGGGCGCACGATCGCGTACGCGCTGGACGTCGCGCTCCGGTCCACTGTGGAGCCGCCGAAACCGCGCTTCGGGCGACGGCCGTCGCGCACTCCGCTGGCGGAAGGCGTCGTGCTGCACGGGAACGAGGTCGCGCTGGCCCGCGACGCCGTCCCCGCGAAGGACCCGGCGCTGCTGCTGCGGGTCGCCGCGGCGTCGGCGCGCACGGGCAAGCCCATCGCGCTCGGCACGCTCAAGGCGCTGGCGGAATCGGCGCCGGAGCTGCGGGCGCCGTGGCCGCCCGAGGCGTTGAACGCCCTGGTCGAGCTGCTGGGTGCGGGGGAGGGCCTGGTCGACGCCGTCGAGTCGCTCGACCGGACCGGCCTGTGGGCCCGGCTGTTCCCCGAGTGGGGCGCGGTCCGCGACCTGCCGCCGCGTTCGCCGGTGCACCAGTGGACGGTCGACCGGCACCTCGTGCGCACCTGCGTCGAGGCGGCCAAGCTGACCACCACGGTGCCGCGGCCGGACCTGCTGCTGATCGGCGCGCTGCTGCACGACATCGGCAAGGGCCGCGACGCCGACCATTCGGAGCTGGGCGCCAAGATCTCCCTCCAGGTCGCGACGCGGCTCGGGCTGAGCCCGGCGGACGCGGCGACGGTGTCGGCGATGGTCCGCCACCACCTCCTGCTGCCGCACACCGCGACGCGCCGCGACATCAGCGAGCCGGAGACGGTCGGGCGCGTGGTGAAGACCCTGGACAGCGACCTCGTCCTGGTCGAGCTGCTGCACGCGCTCACCCAGGCCGACTCGCTGGCCACCGGCCCCGGCGTCTGGACGGACTGGAAGGCGCGGCTGCTGGCCGAGCTCGTCACCGGGTGCGAGGAAGTGTTGCGCGGCAAGGGCTTCACCGCGCCCGAACCGATGAACAGCGAACAGCGCGAACTCGTCGCCCAGGCCGTGGCTTCGGGTACCGGCGAGATCCGGATCAGCGCGCAGGGCAAGGTCGTCACGGTGCTGCTGGCCGTGCCGGCCCGCGCGGAGCTCCTGGCGCCGGCGGCGGGCGTGCTGGCGCTGAACTCGCTGGAAGTGCACTCGGCGGTCCTGCGCGGCCACGACGGCGGCCGGGCCGGCATCTTCACGGCGTCCCCGAAGTTCGGCTCCCTGCCGGACGCGACGCTGCTGCGCGAGCAGTTCGCCCGCGCGGTCGCCGGCACCCTGCCGCTCACCCAGCGCCTGGCGGCGAAGGAACGCGACTACGGATCGCCGGGCGCGGCCCCGGTCGCGCCGAAGGTCCTCTGGTTCGACGACGAGACGAGCGGTCCCGACACGGTGGTCCTCGAACTGCGTGCCGCCGACCGGATCGGCCTGCTGTTCCGGGTCGCGGGCGCCCTGCGCCGCTGCGACGCGGAGGTCCGCTGGGCGAAGGTCTCGACTGTGGGCGGGGCGGTGGTGGACTCGTTCGCGGTGACGCCCCGCGGCGGCCGCATCGAGCCTGGCTGGCGGCGCGAGGTGGAGCAGGCGATCCTGGCCGCCGCTTCGTGAGCGGACCGGTGTAGCCGCCGACATGACGCGATCGGGCCCGCGGCTCGGGTGAACCGGGCCGCGGGTCTCAGGTCACGCGGTCGCGCAAGCGGTGTCCGCCGTGAACGCGTGAGCGGGCAAGCCGGCCTCGGGTCGTCCGAACCACCGCAGCAGTGCGTCTTCCAGGCCCGGGCCACCGGACCACACCACGTACCCGTCCGGCCGGACGAGCCGCGGCTCGGCGCCGGACCGCGGCTCGACCCGGTCGGCCCATCCCCCGGGGAGGGCCGCACCGATCAGCATGGCGCGGCCGTCGGGTGCGGCCGGCACCTCGGCGCGACCGGACACCCCCGGGTAGCTCACCCCGAGGCCCGAGAGCTCCGAGGCGAGGGCACGGCGGGCTTCGGGGACGGCCAGCAGCCCCGTGACGACCTCCCGCACGGCTGCCGCGTCCGGGTCGGGCACGCCGAGCACCGCCTGGGCGCGGGTGCTGACCAGCACGCGGGCGGCGATCGGGTGGCGCTCGTCGTGGTAGCTGTCGAGCAGGCCGTCCGGCGCCGTGCCGCGGACCGTCGCGGCCAGCTTCCAGCCGAGGTTCGCCGCGTCCTGCAGGCCCAGGTTGAGCCCCTGGCCGCCGACCGGGAGGTGGACGTGCGCGGCGTCGCCGGCGAACAGCACCCGGCCGTGGCGGTAGCGCTCGAGCTGCCGGGCCGCGTCGCCGAAGCGTGACGCCCAGCGCACCTCGCCCACCTCGATCTCCGGGCCGTGCGCGGCGGTCAAGGCCCGCTGCAGCTCGTCGAGCGTGACCGGCTCGTCGCGACCCAGCCGCTGCTGCTCTTCGCCGAAGACGATCGTGCGGAAACGGCCGCCGGACAGCGGCAGCAGGTACCCCGACCCCGACGACGGCAGCGTCCACGCCTCCGCCAGGCCGGCGGGTTTGGCCGACAGGGTCAGGTCCGCGACGACCAGCGAGATCCGCGCCGGGCTGCCGGGGAACGCGGCACCCAGCAGCGTGCGCACCGTGCTGTGCCCACCGTCGGCGGCGACGAGCCACTCGGCCCGGTGAGTACGGCCACCCGCCGTGACCGTGACGCCGTCGTCGTCCTGCGTCACCGTGGTGACGGCCGCGTCGCGCAGTACCGGGGTCCGCAGCCGAGCCTCGATCGCCGCCGCGACGTGGACCTGTTCCACGCCGAGCTGGTACGGGAAGCGCGTCGGCAGGTCGGTGTAGTCGATCGGGAGGCCCGAGAAGTGCCCGGCGGGCAGCTTCGCCTGCACGTGCGGCTCGATCGCGGCGAGCAGGCCGCGGTCGGCCAGCACCTCGACCGACCGGGGTTGCAGGCCGAGGGCCTTCGACTGCGTCGTGGGCCGGGCGTCCCGTTCGAGGACCAGCACGTCGAGCCCGGCGCGCTCCAGCTCGAACGCGGTCAGCAGGCCGGTGGGCCCGGCGCCCGCCACGAGGACGTCAGGCATCGAGGTTCGCCTTCTTGAGGTACCAGAGGTGCCAGACGATCAGGACGGCCAGCGCGCCGAACCACGCCACGTTGGTGACCAGCGCGATGAGGTCGATCGGCAGCGTGTAGACGAGCACGATGTGCAGCACCGCGCCGGCCAGCAGCACCGCGCCCCAGACGGCCGTGTTGATCCGCAGGCCACGGCGGAACCGGGCGTCGGTGTCCCAGCGGCCCACCCACGCATCCGCCCCTTCGGCGCCGCGCTTGACCTCGGCGATCGTGCGGCCCAGCGTCAGCTGCGCCGGCCGGCCGATGAACACCGAGACCAGCATCCACGCGCCGAACACGCCACCCAGCGCCGCGGTCCACCCTTCGCGGATCACCAGCGTGCGCGGGTCGTCCGAGAGCAGGCCCAGCACGACCGACAGCACCAGGACGCTCAACGTGACCAGGGCGACCAGGTCGACCTTGCGGTTGCGCGCGATCGTCCACACCACGTACGGCGCGGCCACCAGGACGCCGGCCATCAGCGCCCACCACTGGCTCACGCCCGCCGCGCGCAGGCCGTAGAACAGCGCCATCGGCACGATCACTTCGAACACGACGTTCAGCACGTTCGCGCGGACCAGCCGGCGCAGGCCGGCGTCGGGTTCGGTCTTCTCTTCGATCATCATCCGTGTTCCCCAGTGGATTCGGGTGCGGTCGCCCGCACGTAGAGGTCGGCGAGCTCACGGCCGATGCGCGCGAGCTCAGCGGGTTCCAGCCCGGCCGCGGCCGCCGTCGCGACGACGGCGTCGAGGCCGGAGGTGAAGGCGAGCGCCGTGGTCCGGGCGTCGAGCGGGCCGAACGCGCCCGCTGCCTGCCCGGTGCGGAAGTGCTCTTCGAACAGCGCGAGCCGCCCGTTGACGCCGGCGCTCTGCGAGCCGGCGTTCTTCACCAGGTCGATCAGCGCGCGGATTTCGGCCGGGTGCTCGCCGACGAGCTCGACGTTCGCTTCGACGAAGGCACGCAGCTGCGCGACGTGGCCGACGGCGGCGTCGATGCGCGGCTGCATGAACGCCCCGGTGACCAGCTCGATCTCGGAGACGCACGCCGCGAGCAGGTCGTCCTTGCCCGCGAAGTGGTAGCTGATCATGCCGGTGCTCGACAGGCCCGCCTGCTTCGCGATCCGGCTGAACGACGCCTTCGCGTAGCCGTCCTCGGCGATCACTTCGATCGCCGCCCGCACGATCTGGGCCCGCCTGCCGGACTCGGTGAACGTTCTTGCTCGCATGAGCAAAATTTAGCTCAGCCGAGCAAAAATGACAAGTCGGCTGGTCAGGGCCGGGAAACGGGGGAGTGGATCAGGCGGTGGCGGTGCCGTCAACGACGCGGTTGCGGCCCGCGTCCTTGGCCCGGTAGAGGGCCTTGTCCGGGGTGGCCACTGTCGCGGCAGCATCGAGCCGGGCTGGTGACGAGAGGTCGAGCAGGCAGTGTGGCCACGACTTCCCGAACGATGCGGCAATTCCTGTAACGGCCGACGTCTTCCCACCGAGTTCTCCCGCATGGCCGGGACAAAAATCCAAGCAGCGGAGCACACTGTCGGCGAGATCTTCACCGACGACTACCACTTCACGATCCCTCGTTATCAGCGCCCGTACGCGTGGACGACCGACCAGGCAGGGGAGATGTTCGATGATCTTCTCGCCGCTTCTCGCGCCAAGGATTCGCTCACCGAAGCGGATCCCTACTTCCTCGGCAGCATCGTGCTGGTCAAGGCGGAAAAGCAAGCGCTGGCCGAGGTGGTCGACGGGCAGCAGCGTCTCACCACTCTCACAGTGCTCCTGAGCGTTCTCCGCGACTGTGTCTCGCCTCCCTTCGCCGCTTCACTGGAGAGCCGGCTCTTCCAGAAGGGGGACCCGATCAAACAGACCGCCGATCAACCTCGTCTCCGCCTGCGGGACCAGGATCAGGGGTTCTTCGAGAAGTACATCCAGGAACGAAAAGGAAACGCTCTCCTCCCGTCATTGACGAACGTGCGACCCGACAGCCGGGCACGCCTGGTCGAGAACGCGCTCCAGCTCAAGTCCCGGCTGAACGAGCTCGAGATGGTGGAGCGCGAGCGGCTGGTCTCGTTCATCGACCAGCACACGTACTTGGTCGTGGTGTCGACTGCCGACTTCGAGTCGGCCTACCGCATTTTCTCGGTGCTCAACGAGCGCGGTCTGGATCTCACGCATACCGACATCCTGAAAGCGGAGATCATCGGCTCCATCCCGGACGCCGATCAGGACGCCTACACCACCAAATGGGCCCACGAGGAGGACGATCTCGGCCGCAACGACTTCGGCGATCTCTTCTCCCACATCCGGATGGTGTATGCGAAGACGAAGGCTCGCGAGTCGATCCTCAAGGAGTTCCGCGCGTCGGTCCTGCAGCGCGTATCGGACGGCAAGAAGTTCATTGACGACGTACTGGTTCCTTACTCGGACGCCTTCGAGGTGGTCACGCGTGCGAGCTACGCCGGGGGGGACGCTGACGCAGAAGCGATCAACAGGCTGCTGGGCTGGCTGAAACTGCTGGACAACACGGACTGGATTCCCCCGGCCATCAGCTACTTCAGTCGTCCGACCGCCGATTCCGCGGAGCTTCTTCGCTTCCTTGCCGAACTCGAAAGGCTAGCGGCGAGCATGCTCGTCCGCCGGGTGGACATCACCCGCCGGGTCGAACGTTACGGACGCGTCCTGGATTGGATGGAGAGCGATCTCGACCTGTACGCGGACGAGTCCCCGCTTCAGTTGTCCGCTGAAGAACGAACGGCGACCACCACGAAGCTGAACGCCGAGATCTACACGGTCACGCGGATTCGCCTCTACGTGCTGCTACGCCTCGACTCTGCGCTGTCGGACGGTGGGACGAGCTACGATCACTCCCCGTTGATCAGCGTAGAGCACGTTTTGCCCCAATCGCCCGCTGTGGACAGCGCGTGGACCACGGCGTTCACTCCGCAAGAGCGGTCGTATTGGGTTCACCGCCTGGCGAACCTCGTCCTGCTTTCGAAACGGAAGAACTCTCAGGCTGGCAACCTCGAGTTCGAAGTGAAGAAGACCAAGTACTTCGAGAAGACGAGCTGGCCGCCGTTCGTCCTGACCGGGCAGGTACTCGATAGTCCCGAGTGGACTCCAGCCGTCCTCGAGGGGAGACAGGAGGTCCTGTTGAAAGTCCTTGGAAATCTTTGGCGGCTGGATCCCGGTAGTCCCGCTGTTTCCTAGGCGGTGGCGGTGCCGTCGACGACGCGGTTGCGGCCCGCGTCCTTGGCTCGGTAAAGGGCCTTGTCCGCGGCCTGCAGCAGGCGCTCGACGGCCGTGCCGCCGTCCGGGTACGTCGCGACGCCGATCGATGCCGACAGCGCGTCGATCACGCGCAGGTGGGTGCCGTCCTCGTACTCGACCTTCAGCGACTCGATCGCCGACCGGATGCGCTCGGCCACCGTGAGGACCGCCGCCGGGCCGATGTCCGGCAGCAGGACCACGAACTCTTCGCCGCCGAAGCGGCCGACCGAGTCGTAGTCGCGCACCGCGCTCTTGATCGTCGCCGCGACCGCGCGCAGCACCGTGTCGCCCGCCAGGTGACCGTGCGCGTCGTTGATCAGCTTGAAGAAGTCCAGGTCGATCATCAGCACGCCGAACGTGCTCCGTGAGCTGCGTTGCGCGCGGGCCAGTTCGCGCGAAGCGAGCAGATGCCACCCGGTCGTGTTGAACAGGCCCGTCTTCTCGTCGGTCGTCGCGGCGATCTCGAGCTGCTTGATCAGCACCGCCCGGTGCAGCACCAGCAGCGGCGGCACGATCGCGACGGCGAGCGCCGGCAGCGTGGCCAGCGTCAACGCCGTGAGCAGGCCCAGGCAGAGCGTCGCGACCTCGAGGAGGTTGTCGCCGAGACCGCCGAAGAACGCCTTGATCGTGCGCTTGGTGATCGTCAGCGCCGGGACGATCGTGATCGCCGAGACCAGGAAGTACGTCACCGCGGCCAGCGCGATGGCCGTGACGCCGCGCCAGCCCGACGTCAGCGCCGAGTACATGTCGCCGACGCCGAGCCGGGCCAGCACGAACTCGGCCGAGTAGCAGGTGACCACGACCAGTGTCGCGTTCAGCACGGTCCGGAACGGCGGGACGCGCTTCATCCGCGCGAGGCTGCGCGTCGCCAGGTGCAGGTAGAGGACGGCGATCAGGGCCGTGACGAGCGCGGGCGGCAGGAGCAGCACGGCGGCGAACGTCCAGACCGACGTCAGGTTGATGTGCGGGGTGTCGGACACCAGCCGCCGGACGCGCTCGATCTGCCTGCCGAGCTCCGCCTGCAGCACGCCGAGGACGACGAGGACGCCGAAGACGACGAAATCCCACCCGTGGACGGGCACCACGGCGGCGGTCCAGACGGTGGCCACGAGCGCCACGGACTCGACGAGGAAGCAGTAGAAGATCAGCGACCCGCGCTGCTGCCAGAGCGTCCAGTGAGCAGGGTTCAGCGCCCCACGGATCCGGCCCACGCGGGGTTCGGCCGGACGGGCGCCGTCCATACTCAAGGCGGGTGCAACTCCCCTGGGTGATCCGACGATCCGCGTCCACTTCACCACATCGGGCGACCGCGATCGACGATTGCCACACGTTCGGAGCAGCGAAGGGAGGCCGTCATGCGCAACCGCGAGTCCTGAGCCGCCGAAGCCCCGCCGGAATGCCCGAGAGGAGACGTGCCGTGCGCAACCGCGAGTCCTGAGCCGCTGTTGATCCGAGCCCGACGCAGGAGAGGAGAGCCAAGTGCGCAACCGCGAGTCCTGAAACCAGTGCCCACCCCGTCCATCACGCGCGAGAGGAGAGCGCTGTGCGCAACCGCGAGTCCTGAACCAGTACCCACCCGTCCGCTACGCGCGAGAGGAGAGCCCCGTGCGCAATCGCGAGTCCTGAACCCACGCCCGCCTGCCACGACGTCCGGAAGGAGACGCGCCGTGCGCAACCGCGAGTCCTGATCCCGCCGAACACCCGTCCGTCCACCATGAGAGGGGAAACGTCACCATGCGCAACCGTGAATCGTGAACTCCCGCCGGAGGAGCTCCGGCCTGCCCAGTACCCGCGGGCCCGGGTGGGGCCGCTCAGGCGGTCGCGCCGCCGTCGACGACCAGGTCGTGCCCCACGGTGAAGGCCGCTTCGTCCGAAGCCAGCCACAGCACCGCGGCGGCCACCTCGGCGGTGGCCCCCACCCGGCCCAGCGGGATCGCGCCCTTCAGCCGCTCGGCGCGGTCGGCGTCCGTCTCGCCGGGGCGCAGCGACATGTCCGTGGCGGTCGCCCCCGGGCTGACCGCGTTGATGCGGACGCCGTCGGCGATGTGGTCGCGCGCCGCCGTGCGGGTCAGCGCGCTCACCGCGGCCTTCGACGCCGCGTAGGCCGCCATGTTCGGCAGCCGGCCGTGCGCGCCGATGTTCGACGCGATCGTGACGATCGCGCCGCCGCCGTGCGCCCGCATGTGCGCGACCTCGTGCTTCAGGCACAGCCAGGTGCCGGTGAGGTTCGTGCCGATCACCGCGCCGAAGGCGTCCTCGTCGAGGTCCGCCGCCGGTGCCGGCGACCCGAGGATGCCTGCGTTGTTGACCGCGACGTCCAGCCCGCCGTGCCGCTCGACGACCGTGGCGACCATCCGCGCCACGTCCGCCGAGTCGGTGACGTCCACCGTCACCGCGCTCGCCGCGTCCCCGATCTCCTTCACCGCGGACGCGAGCCGCTGCTCGTCCCGGCCCGCGACGACGACCGTCGCGCCTTCCGCCGCGAACGCCTTCGCCGTCGCCAGCCCGATGCCCGAGCCGCCGCCCGTCACCAGGACGACCTTGCCTGCGAACCGTGCCCCCATGTCTGCCTTCTTTCTGGTCTGATCAGTCTCGAATGAGTACGCGCATCGCCTGTGAGACGGCCGCGTGCAGCCGGCTCGCCGCGTCCGTGCCCTTGCCCAGGACGCGCAGTCCCTGGAGCACGGTGAGCAGGAAGCGCGCCAGTGTTGCCGGGTCGCTGCCAACGGGGAGTTCGCTCTGCGACCGAGCGCGTTCGAGCGCCATGGTCAGGGCGACTTCGAGGGTGTCCCAGCTGCGCTCCACGATCCGGGCGACCGCCGGATCGCGGGGGAGCAGCTCGATCGCCGCGTTGACGACGAAGCAGCCGACGGGCCCGTCTTCGCCGAGGATGTCCGCGACGTATCCGTCGAGAAGCTGTCGCACCGCGGCCACGCCTGAGCCCGGTTTCGACAGCTCGGTCATCACCCGGGTGTCAGTCCGCTCGGCGTAGCGCTTCAACGCCGTTACGTAGAAGTCGTGCTTCGTGCCGAAGGTGGCGTACAGGCTCGCCTTCGCGACGCCGAGGTGCGTGACGAGGTCGCTGACCGACGTCGCTTCGTAGCCCTGACGCCGGAAGAGCGCGAGCGCGGCGTCGCAGGCTTCGTCGACGTCGAACTCCTTGACCCGGGACATGATCGAAACCCTAGCCGTTTCGAGAACGATCGGTCAAATAAGTGCCCTGCGGTGTGTCGCCTCCGATGACGGGCCGTGCGGTGGCACGATGGCTGATCTGACCGGCCTGAGGGGGTGAGTGATGCAGGACCTGACGCTGCCGCCGACGGTCGTCGCCACTCACCTGCGCTCCTGCGCCGAGGAACTCGCCGCCGGCCTGCGCTGCGGCGGCCCGGGCGCCACGACCGGCGAGCTCACCGACGTCGTCGCGCACCTGATCGCGAGCCAGGAAGCCATCTCCCATGCGCTCGCCGGCCTCGCCGCCCGCGTCGAAGGCGGTGCGAACGCGCTGGCCGCGGCCCCGCCGCCGGACGTCGAGGTCGTCGCCGAGGTGCTCCGCGAGGCGGCCATCGCGGCCCGCTGCGCGGCCGAAGCGCTCGACGAGGTCACGCCGTCGTTCGAATGTGTGAGCGAATCCGTCGCGCCTGACACCCGTTTGTAGCTGTCGGGGCGCGCGGGCGCCTGTCTAGCCTGGGAGCTGCGGAGGTGGCTCGCATGCGCGCGATGTGGATGGGCACGATCGGGTTCGGCAGCTACGCCATCCCGGTGAAGGCGTACAGCGCGACCGAGGACCGCGAGATCCCGCTGCACCAGGTGCACGACGCCGACGGCGGCCGCGTCCGGGTGAAGCGGGTGTGCGAGGTCGACGGCGCTGAGGTGCCGCCCGAGCAGATGGTCCGCGGGTACACCGTGCCCGGCGGCGACGTCGTGCTGCTGTCGGACCACGAACTCGCGTCGCTCCCGATGCCCGGCCGCACGATCGCCATCCGCGGCTTCGCGCCGCTGGCCGACGTCGACCCGATCTGGTTCGCGAAGAGCTACTACCTCGAGCCGGAGCCGGCGGGCACGAAGCCGTACGTGCTGTTCAGCGAGGCCCTGCAGCAGTCCGGGCGGATCGCGCTGGTCACGGTCGCGCTGCGCCGCCGCGAGACGCTCGGCGCGCTGCGCGTGCGCGACCAGGTGATCGTGCTGGAGACGATGCTGTGGCCGGACGAGGTGCGCACGCCCGACTTCCCGTTCCGGCACGCCGACGTCGACATCCGGCCCGGCGAGCTGCGGCGCGCGGTGAACCTCGTCGAGGAGCTGACCGGCGAGTTCGACCCCGGCCGCTACCCCGACCGTTACCGCGAGGCGTTCCAGGCGTTGGTCCAGGCGAAGATCGACGGCGCCGAGGTCGTCCAGCCGACGGCCGCGGAGCAGGCGGAGGGCGTCACGCGGCTGCTGGCGGCGCTGCAGGAGTCGGCGTCCGAAGCCGAGGACGCGCGCAGTGCGGCCGTCGCGAAGGCCAAGGCTGCCGCGTCGAGGGCGGCGAAGGCGCGTACGACGGCGAAGCGGGCCGCTGCCCGCGGTCGCACGACGACGTCCTGAGTAGTACTACCCACGGGTAATTGAGGGTTCTCCCACTGCTGGCCGGTGTTCCGGCGCGGCAGACTTCGTCCTGTCAGCGGATACCGGATCGCTGGCGAGGGGGAGGGAAACCGGACGGCCCCTGGGGAGGTGAGCCGTCCGGGCACCAGGGTTCCGGGGCGGGCCGACGGAGGAGCGGCCCGTTCCCGGAACCCGTGTCGCACCGCGGGGAGGCGGAGCGACAGAGGGGAGTGGCCCGGAGCCGCCGTGGAGGGATCGAGGGGTCTCCGCGGCGGCTTTCAGGCGTCCGCGACCCGGAGCAGCAGCTCCGAAGCCAGTTTCAGCAGCTGCCGTTCGGTCGGTGACAATGTCGCCTCGATCGCGCCGGCCAGCCAGCGCTCCCGGCGGGCGCTGTACTCGCGCAGCACTGTCAGCCCCGCCGGCGTGATGCTCACCAGCGAACGGCGCCCGTCCGCCGGGTCCGGCGAGCGCGTCACCAGTTCGCGTTCGGTCACCCACGCGAGGATCCGGGTCAGTGACTGCGGCTGCAGCCGTTCGGCTTCGGCCAGCTCGGTCGGCGTGTGCGTGCCCGCCCGGTAGAGGCGGCTCAGCACCGCCAGCACCGCCGGACCCGGGCCGTTGAGGTCCCGCTCCGCGCGCATCCGCCAGTTCAGCCGCCCGACGCCCTCGCGCACCCGGTGGGCCAGGTCGGCGAGCTCGGCGTCCTCGCTGATCTGCAAGGTGACTCGGCCGAGGGCGTCGGGTTCGGGCTGCATGGCCCCAGGTTAGGCGGTTCCCCGGACCAGCCGGGCATAACGCCCGTCGCGCGCCAGCAGCTCGTCGTGCGTCCCGCGTTCCACGATCCGGCCTTCGTGCAGCACCACGATCTGGTCGGCGTGCTCCACAGTGGACAGCCGGTGCGCGATCGTCAGTGTCGTGCGGCCCGCGGCGAGCCGGTCGAGCTCGGCCTGCACCGAGCGTTCCGTGCGGGTGTCGAGCGCGCTGGTCGCCTCGTCGAGGATGAGCACCGGCGGGTTGCGCAGCAGGATCCGCGCGATCGCCATCCGCTGCTTCTCGCCGCCGGAGAAGCGGTAGCCGCGCTGGCCGACGACCGTGTCGTAGCCCTCGGGCAGCCCGGCCAGGGTGTCGTGGATGTGCGCGGCCTTCGCCGCCGCCTCGATCTCCTCGTCGGTCGCGTCCGGCCTCGCGAAGCGCAGGTTCTCACGGACGGTGTCGTGGAACAGGTAGGTCTCCTGCGACACCATCCCGACACCCGCCGCGAGCGACGCCAGCGTCACGTCGCGGATGTCGGTGCCGTCGATCTCGACGGACCCGTCGCTCACCTCGTACAGCCGCGCCACCAGGTACGCGAGCGTCGTCTTGCCCGAACCGGTCGAGCCGACGAGCGCGGCCGTGGTCCCGGCCGGGACGTGGAGGTCGATGTCCTTCAGCGTCAGCGGGCCGTCTTCGTCGTAGCGGAACGAGACCCCGCGCAGGGAGACGTCGCCGCGCCGCACGTCCAGGGTGCCCGCGCCCGGCTTGTCGCTGATCTCGACCGGCAGGTCCAGCACCTCGAAGATGCGCCCGAACAGCGCCTTCGACGTCGCGACGTTCTGCCCGATCGTCTGCATCGCGCTGGCCGGTGCGACCAGCCGGTTGAGCATGCTGGTGAACGCCACGACCGTGCCGAGCGAGATCGGCGACGCGCCGCCCGCCAGGGCCAGGCCGGCGATCCAGTAGACGAGCGCGGGGATGACGGTCAGGCTCATCCCGCGCGACGCGATCTGCCAGCGCCCGGCCAGCGCCGCCGCGCGTTCCAGTGAAGCGATCTCCCGGGACTCGGCGCCGAAGCGCTCGCGCATCGCCCGTTCGTTGCCCATCGTCTTCGCGAGCAGCACGCCGGTGACCGAGAGGGACTCCTCGACCATCGTCGTCAGCCGGGCCATCCGCCGGGTCCGGCCGCGGGCCAGCGTCCGCCGCTTCTTGCCGAGCCGGAGCGTGAACAGCAGGAACAGCGGGACGACGATCAGCGACAGCGCCGCGAGCTGCCAGTCGAGCACGATCAGGGCGACGGTGATGGCGATCGTCGTCGTCGCGTTCTGGACCACCGACCCGGCCGTCGTGGTGATGACGTTGTCGACGCCGCCGATGTCGTTGAACACCCGCGAGAGGACTTCGCCGCTCTTCGTCCGGGTGAAGAAGCCCAGCGACATCCGCTGCAGGTGGCCGTAGACGGTGACGCGCAGCTCGTTCATCACCCGCTGGCCGATGGTGTTGGACAGCCCGGTCGTGGCCACGCCGAGGGAGCCGCTGCCGACCGCGCAGACGATCATCCCCGCGGCCAAGACGCTGATCAGGAGCGTGTCGCGGTGCGGGAGGGCGTCGTCGAGGATCTCGCGCAGCAGGAACGGCGAGACGACGCCGAGGCCGGCCTGCAGCACGATCAGCGCGAACAGCGCGGCGAGGGGCCGGCGGTGCGGGCGGAACAGGCCGGCGATCCGCCGGAGGGGGACCGGTTCGTCGGTGTCGGCGGCCGGTTCGGCGAGCGACGGCCGGGGTCTGGTCGCGGAAGTCATACACGCATGTTTACCGATTCTCGGAGAGCGCGCCAGCGAATTTCGCCAGGTAAAGCCACTTTTACCTTTTCTCGCGCACGAGGTGGTAAACCTATGTTTACTGATCGCGTGCGCGACCTGCGCGTACCCGTGAGGCGGGGGAGCCGGAGCGACTACCCTCGGGAGGGCCGGCCTCGTCCGGCGCGCCACTCTCGACCCAGCTGGAGCGTGCACACCCGTGTTCGACACCCTCTCCGATCGGCTCACCGCCGCCCTGCAGACGCTCACGCGCAAGGGCAGGCTGTCCGACGCCGACATCGACGCCACCGCGCGCGAGATCCGCATCGCGCTGCTGGAGGCCGACGTCGCCCTCGGCGTGGTCAAGACCTTCATCGCGAGGATCAAGGAACGGGCGAAGGGCGCCGAGGTCTCCCAGGCGCTCAACCCCGCGCAGCAGGTCGTCAAGATCGTCAACGAGGAGCTCGTCGGGATCCTCGGCGGCGAGACCCGGCGGCTGAACCTGGCGAAGAACCCGCCCACCGTGATCATGCTCGCGGGCCTCCAGGGTGCCGGTAAGACGACGCTCGCCGGCAAGCTCGCGCTGTGGCTGAAGAAGCAGGGCCACGCGCCGATGCTCGTCGCCTGCGACCTCCAGCGCCCGAACGCCGTGACGCAGCTGCAGGTCGTCGGCGAGCGCGCCGGCGTCGTCACCTTCGCGCCCGAGCCGGGCAACGGCGTCGGCGACCCGGTCGACGTCGCCCGCCGCGCCATCGCCGAGGCCAAGCACGCGCAGCACGACGTCGTCGTGGTCGACACCGCCGGCCGCCTGGGTGTCGACGAAGAGCTGATGAAGCAGGCCGCGGACATCCGCGACGCCGTGCAGCCGGACGAGACGCTGTTCGTCGTCGACGCGATGATCGGCCAGGACGCCGTGACCACGGCCGAGGCGTTCCGCGACGGCGTCGGCTTCACCGGCGTCGTGCTCACGAAGCTCGACGGCGACGCCCGCGGTGGTGCCGCGCTCTCCGTCCGCGAGGTCACCGGCCAGCCGATCCTCTTCGCCTCCAACGGCGAGAAGCTCGAGGACTTCGACACCTTCCACCCGGACCGGATGGCATCGCGGATCCTCGGCATGGGCGACATGCTGACCCTGATCGAGCAGGCCGAGCAGGCCTTCGACCAGGACCAGGCCGAGCAGGCCGCGGCGAAGCTGTCGAGCGGCCAGCTGACCCTCGAAGACTTCCTGGAGCAGATGCTCGCGGTCCGCAAGATGGGCCCGATCGGCAACCTGCTCGGCATGCTCCCGGGCGCCGGCCAGATGAAGGACCAGCTCGCCCAGGTCGACGACAAGCACCTGGACAAGCTGCAGGCGATCATCCGCGGCATGACGCCCGCCGAGCGCGACAACCCGAAGATGATCAACGGGTCGCGCCGGCTGCGCATCGCCAACGGCTCCGGCGTGTCCGTCCGCGAGGTCAACGACCTGGTCAACCGGTTCTTCGAGGCCCGCAAGATGATGGCCCAGATGGCCGGCCGGTTCGGCTTCGGCGGCGGGGGCGGCGGTTCCAAGACGCGCAAGGGTAAGAAGGGCAAGAAGGGTCGCGGCCCGACGCAGCCCAAGGTCCGCGGTGGCTTCCCCGGCGGCATGCCGATGCTGCCCCCGGGCGGTCAGATGCCCGGCGGCATGCCCGACCTCTCGAAGCTGGGCGGGATGAACGACGTCCCGGGCTTCGACCCGACGAAGTTCAAGCTGCCGAAGAACCCCAAGGACAATTGAGCACCGCGCTCCACGCCGCCGGGGTGATCCTGCCCGGCGGCGAGTCCCGGGACCTCTGGATCACCGGCGGCCGGATCTCGTTCGAGCCGGTGCCCGGCGCCGAGACGCTCGGCCGGGACGTCTTCCTCGTGCCCGGCCTGGTCGACGCGCACTGCCACCCCGGCATCGGCGTCGGCGGGCCCGTGTCGCTGGAAGAGGCGACCGAGCAGGCGCTGGCCGACCGGGCGGCGGGCACGCTGCTGATCCGCGACTGCGGCCTGCCGATAGACGTCCGGCCGCTGCAGCGACGAGCGGACCTGCCGACGATCATCCGCGCCGGGCAGCACTTGGCGCTGACCAAGCGCTACATCCCGGGCCTGGGCATCGAGCTGGACGACCCTGCGCAGCTGCCGGCCGCCGTCGCCGAGCAGGCCCGCGACGGCGACGGCTGGGTCAAGCTGGTCGGAGACTGGATCGACCGCGGCGTCGGCGACCTCGCGCCGCTTTGGCCGGACGACGTCCTCGCCGAAGCCGTCAAGGTCGCGCACGACCACGGCGCCCGCGTCACCGCGCACGTGTTCGGCGAAGCGGCGCTGCCCGGGCTGATCGCGGCCGGCATCGACTGCCTCGAACACGGCACCGGCCTGAGCAGCGACCAGCTCGCCGAACTGGCGCGCAACGACGTCGCGCTGGTGCCGACCCTGATCAACATCGAGAACTTCCCGGGCATCGCGGACAAGGCCGGCAAGTACCCGGCCTACGCGGCTCACATGCGGGCGCTGCACGCGGGAGTCGGCGAGATGGTCGCGACGGCCGTCGAAGCGGGCGTACGCGTCTTCGCGGGCAGTGACGCCGGTGGCATGGTCGAGCACGGCCGGCTCGTCGACGAGATCGAGGCGCTGCACCGCGCGGGCATGACCCGCGAGGCGGCGCTGGCGAGCGCGTCCTGGGCCGCCCGCGATTGGCTCGGCCACCCGGGCATCGCCGACGGCGCACCCGCCGACCTGCTCGTCTACGCGAGCGACCCGCGTGAGGACCTGGGCGTCCTTCGCCATCCGCGGCACATCGTGCTCGGCGGTGTGGTGTACGCGTAGACCCCGCCGATTTTCTTACGGGGTCGGCACTTTAGCGTTGGGGCCGTGACGGACGACGACGGCGCACGGCGCGTGCTGGGGGCGCACTGGTGTTTCGTGGCGTTCTTCGCGGGGATCGCCGGCTACTACCTGATCAACCTCGTCATCGCCGCCGCGGTCAACCGCAACGTCGGCGAGTTCGACCCCCTGGAACTGCACGACATCGGCCCGCTGCTGCTCCTGGCGTTCGTGCCCAACCTCCTGCTCGGCCTCGGCCCGGCGGTGGGTTCGTGGCGCTGGGGAGAGGGCCTGCGGACGGACTTCGGGCTCAAGCCGACCTGGCGCGACGTCCGGATCGGCCTCGCCTGCGGCGCGCTCGCGCTGGTCGTCGGCTACGGCCTCAACCTGGTGCTGATCGCCGTCTACGGCGCCGACGACGTCTCCGACAGCCCGCTGAGCGACCTCGCCGACACCTTCGACGGCGACACCGTCTGGCTGGTGCTCGCCGCGGTGATCGTCATCGCCGGCGCGCCGATCACGGAGGAACTGCTGGTCCGCGGCACGCTGTGGAAGGCGCTGCAGTTCCACCGGGTCCCGCCGTGGGTGGTGCTGCTGCTCACCTCGCTGGTGTTCGCGCAGCTGCACGGCGAGCCGACCCGCACGATCGCCCTCTTCGGCCAGGGCATCGCGATCGGGCTGGCCCGGCACCTCTCCGGCCGGGTGAGCGCCGGGGTGATCGCGCACGCGGCCAACAACCTGCCGCCGGCGGTCCTGCTGTTCGTCGCGCACTGAGCGTGTTGCGCAGTTCGATGGACAGTAGTCGGACGGATACTGTGTGATCACTCTCCGGCGGCTAGGCTCGGGACCAGGAGCCGACGATCGCGGAGGGCAACGCGTGACCACTTCCCAGCCCCGGGACCCGGCTCCCGACGCGGCGTCGTTCCCCGAGCCCGAGGAACCAACGGCGACGGCGTTCCTGCCACCCGCGCGGCGGCACCGGTGGGGCTTCGGGGCGTTCCTGCTGGTCGAGGCTGTGCTGCTGTCCTCGGCCGCGTTCGTGTCCGTGCTGGTCGGCGACACCGGCCCCGGCCCGCTGCCGATCCGGGTCGTGCTGCTGGGCACCATGCTGCCGACGATGATCGCGGCCGGCGTCGCGGTGCTGATCACCTACGTGCGCGGCAACGGGCCGGTGATCGACCTGCGGCTGGAGTGGCGCTGGGCCGACGTGAAGACCGGGTTCCGCTTCGGCTGCGTCGGGCTCGTCTTCACCACCCTCGGCGCCTACCTCTGGACGCAGCTGGTCGGCAACGCCAACGCGACGTCGGCGATCAGCGCGCTGGTGGAGGACCGGAAGATGTCCGTCTCGGCGGCCGTCGTGATGTTCGTCTACCTGTGGCTGCTCGGCCCGATCTGCGAAGAGATCATCTACCGCGGCCTGCTCTGGGGTGCCGCCGAACAGCTGCAGTGGCGCAACGAGCGCTGGGCGGGCGCAGCGGCGTTCCTGCTGTCCACGGCGGTGTTCGCGGCGAGCCACCTCGAGCCGCTGCGCACGACGTTGCTGCTGGTCATCGCGGTGCCCATCGGCCTCGCCCGGCTGGTCACCGGACGGCTGCCGGGCAGTATCGTCGCGCACCAGGTGAACAACTTCCTGCCGGCGCTCACCATCCTGCTCGGGGCGCTCGGAGTGGCCTCTTTCTGAGCCTCTTTCCCGGTGCGCGGGGGCCGTCTGGCAGAATGGCACACTGCCTGCTTCCGCCGGACCCTCTCACCGTGCGAAAGCTCCTGACCTTCGGGTGCCCGCGACCGTGTCCCCACTCGGCCCGCGTGCGCCCAGCCCAGCACCAGAGAGATTCGAGGAGAACCCACACCCGTGGCCGTCAAGATCAAGCTGCAGCGCCTCGGCAAGATCCGTGCGCCGTACTACCGCATCATCGTTGCCGACGCGCGCACCCGCCGGGACGGCAAGGCCATCGAGAC
This sequence comes from Amycolatopsis ponsaeliensis, assembly GCF_030182635.1. Classification (NCBI taxonomy): domain Bacteria; kingdom Bacillati; phylum Actinomycetota; class Actinomycetes; order Pseudonocardiales; family Pseudonocardiaceae; genus Amycolatopsis; species Amycolatopsis ponsaeliensis. The sequence continues at coordinate 12,555 of NZ_JAPZLD010000012.1, read as the reverse complement.
GATCGGCAAGTACCACCCGAAGGAAGAGCCGAGCCTCATCGAGGTCGTCTCCGAGCGCGCCCAGTACTGGCTGGGTGTCGGCGCGCAGCCGACCGAGCCCGTGCAGCGCCTGCTCGAGATCACCGGTGACTGGCAGAAGTTCAAGGGCCTGCCGGGCGCCGAGGGCACCCTGAAGGTGGCCGCGCCGAAGCCGTCCAAGCAGGACCTGTTCAACGCGGCACTGGCCGCCGCCGGCGAGGAGCCCTCCACCGAGGCCACCACGCCGAAGAAGAAGTCCGCCCCCAAGAAGGCCGAGGCCGAGAAGGCCGAAGCCACCGAGGGTGAGAAGGCCGAGTGAGCTTTCTGGCTGACTCCCTCGAGCACCTGGTGCGCGGGATCGTCGACAACCCGGACGAGGTCCGGGTCGAGCTGCTGACCACGCGCCGTGGCCGGACGCTCGAGGTGCACGTGCACCCCGACGACCTCGGCAAGGTGATCGGCCGGGGTGGTCGCACGGCGACCGCCCTGCGCACCGTCATGGGCGGCATCGGTGGCCGCGGCGTCCGCGTGGACGTCGTCGACACCGACCGCTGAAGCCTGTCTCGGAAACGGTCATGGACGTCGTAGTCGGTCGCATCGCCAAGGCGCACGGAATCCGCGGGGAGCTCGCGGTGGACGTGCGCACGGACTCGCCGGACCAGCGGTTCCGGATCGGTGCGGCCGTGACGACCAAGCTGCGTGACGGCAGCAAAAGGGAACTCACCATCGCAGCCGCCCGCGAACACAGCGGGCGGCTGCTGGTGCGTTTCGAGGAGGTCCTGACCCGCGACGTCGCCGAGACGCTGCGGGGCGCCCTCCTGCTCGCCGACACCGACACACTGCCGCCGACCGGCGACCCCGACGAGTTCTACGACCACGAGCTGGCCGGCCTGCGGGCCGAGCTGGCCGACGGGACGGTCCTCGGCAAGGTCGTCGAGATCGTCCACTCGCCCGCGGGCGAGCTGCTGGAACTCGACGTCGAGGGCCGCGAGCTCCTGGTGCCGTTCGTCCACGCGATCGTCCCCACGGTGGACATCGCGGGAGGCCGGGTCGTGCTCGATCCCCCGGAAGGGCTCCTGGACGCCTGAGATGCGCATCGACGTCGTCACGATCTTCCCCGAATACCTCGACCCGCTGCGCGCCGCGCTGCTGGGCCGGGCGATCGACCGCGGCCTGATCGAGGTCGGCGTGCACGACCTGCGCGACTGGACCCACGACGTGCACCGCGCGGTCGACGACGCGCCGTACGGCGGCGGGCCCGGCATGGTGATGAAACCGCAGATCTGGGGCCCGGCGCTGGACGACGTCTGCCGTCCGGAGACCCGGCTCGTCGTGCCGACGCCGGCCGGGCGGCCGTTCACCCAGGAGCTGGCCCACGCCTACGCCGCGGAAAAGCACCTGGTCTTCGCCTGCGGGCGGTACGAGGGCATCGACCAGCGCGTCGTCGACGACGCCGCCCGCCGGATGCCGGTCGACGAGGTGTCGATCGGCGACTACGTCCTGGTCGGCGGCGAGGCGGCGGTGCTCGTCATGGTCGAGGCCGTCGTCCGGCTGCTGCCCGGCGTGCTCGGCAACGCCCGCTCGGCCGAGGAGGACTCGTTCTCCGACGGCCTCCTCGAAGGGCCCAGCTACACGCGCCCCGAGGTGTGGCGGGAGCTGTCCGTGCCCGACGTGCTGCGGTCCGGGAACCACGCCCTGATCGACCGCTGGCGGCGAGACCAGGCCCTGGAGCGCACCGCCCACCGCCGCCCGGATCTCCTGGCGCGGCTGCCGGAAGGTAGCCTCGACAAGCACGATCGCGGGGTCCTGGAGGGCTTGGGCCCCGAGCAGGCCTAGGGGCGGTTACTTGTACCCTGCCCCGGTCTGCAATACTTGACAGGTTGGCGTGAGTGGACCTCGTCGTCCACGAGCCCGCCAGCAGCCCCCTGGGTCGCCCGCAGCGGCGTCGTTGCGCGCCCGGGGACGTGTACGCAAGCCATACGAAGACGAGGACGGACCACCGATGAACACCCTGGACGCGCTGGACAAGCAGTCACTGCGTTCCGACATCCCGGCTTTCCGCCCGGGCGACACGCTCAAGGTGCACGTCCGCGTCATCGAGGGCAACCGTGAGCGCAACCAGGTCTTCCAGGGCGTCGTGATCCGCCGTCAGGGCGGCGGCATCCGGGAGACCTTCACCGTTCGCAAGGTCTCCTTCGGCGTCGGCGTGGAGCGCACCTTCCCGGTGCACTCGCCGAACGTGGCCGAGGTCGAGGTCCACAAGCGCGGTGACGTGCGGCGCGCGAAGCTGTACTACCTGCGTGACCTGCGCGGCAAGAAGGCCAAGATCAAGGAGCGCCGCGAGAACCGCGAGACGGCTTCGGCTAACTGAGTCACAACCCGGTTACCGGTAGCCTGACGACGTGGCCGAACCCGTGTCCCAGAACGCTCCTGAGGATGACCCCGATCGCTCCGAGGAGGACCAGCCAAGGCGGTCCCGCTCCGAGGAGCGCGGGGGATCCCGGCGGCGGCGTGCCAAACCCGCCAAGAAACGGTCGTTCTGGAAGGAATTGCCGATCCTGCTCGTGATCGCCCTGGTGCTCACGATCTTGATCCAGACGTTCCTCGCCAAGGTCTTCATGATCCCCTCGGGGTCGATGGAGGCCACCCTGCACGGATGCCCCGGGTGCACCGGAGACCGGATCCTCGTCGACCGGGTCACCTACGACTTCACCGAGCCCTCGCCGGGCGACGTGATCGTGTTCAAGGGTCCGCCGGCGTGGGTCAACAACGAGATCGCGCCGCAGGAGTCGAGCAACATCGTCGTCCAGGGCCTGCGCGGTCTCGGCTCGCTGGTCGGGTTCGCCCCGCCGGACGAGCGCGACTTCGTCAAGCGCGTGATCGCAGTGGGCGGCCAGACCGTCCAGTGCTGCGACACGCAGGGCCGGGTCGTGGTGGACGGCAAGGGGCTCGACGAGCCGTACGTCCACTGGGAAGACCCGTCCAACCAGAACGAGCGTGCTTTCGAGCCCGTCAAGGTCCCCGCGGGGACGCTCTGGGTCATGGGCGACAACCGGAACAACTCCGACGACTCCCGGTTCCAGGGCGGCGGCCGTGAAAACGGCGCGGTTCCCGTGGACAACGTCATCGGCAAGGCCAGGATCATCGTCCTGCCGCCGGGCCGGTGGGGCGGGATCACCGACCACAACCCGCAGGCGTCGGCCCAGCCGGTGGCGCTCGGCGCGCCGGCGTGGCAGAGCGGTCTCCCGCTCGGGGCCGGCATCGCGGCGGCCTGGCCGGCGCTCTTCGTCGGGCGCAAGCTCAAGTCCGGACTGCGCCGGGCGGCCTGGCGGAAACGCTAGCCACCCCGATCCGTGCCGGCAGACGGGTGATCCAGCCTTGACTCTTCCCGTTCCCCTCACCGCGGCCGAGCCGATCCGGCCGCCGCGGGCCGTGGTGCGCGGCGACCTCTTCTGGGGTCTGCAGGGCGCGCTCGACCGCCGTGGCCTCGGCCCGGTCGCCGGTGTGGACGAAGCCGGCGCCGGGGCGTGCGCGGGGCCGCTGGTGGTCGCGGCCTGCGTGCTCAAACAGGGCGACGCGGCGAAGCTCACCGAGCTGACGGACTCCAAGCTGATGACGGCCAAGGCGCGTGACCGGGTCTACGACCTGGTCCTCGCCCGGGCCGTCGACTACTCCGTGATCGTCATCCCGACCGCGGAGGTCGACCGCTACGGCATCCGGGTGATGAACCTCGAGGGCATGCGGCGCGCCGCGGCGGCGCTGCGCGTGTCCCCGGGCTACATCCTCACCGACGGCTTCCGGGTCCCGGGCCTCACGGCCCCGAACGCGGCGGTGATCAAGGGCGACCGTTCGGTGGCGTGCATCGCGGCCGCGTCGGTGCTGGCGAAGGTGACGCGCGACCGCATCATGGCCGGCTACCACGACGACTTCCCGCACTACGGTTTCGACGTGCACAAGGGTTACAGCACGTCAGAGCACTTGGCGGCGCTGCGCGAACACGGTCCCAGCGATGTCCACCGGTGGTCTTATACGAACGTCGCGACGGTGGCCATCAAGCACGGCGTGCGACCCGCGCGGCCGGTCCTGCTGACCTACGCGGCGCTGGAAAAGGCCATGGACGTCAGGGCCGGGGCGGAGCTCGCCGCGGTGCTCGACGAGGCCCTCGAGCCACAACTCAGCCTGCCGCTGCATGCCCCGGCAGCGGGTGTGGGTCACAATGAACGCTCCGCCGGCGGAGCAGCAGCACGATCCCGAGGAGGGGCGCGGATTTCATGAGCGCAGAGGATCTCGAGAAGTACGAGACCGAGATGGAGCTCTCGCTGTACCGCGAGTACCGCGACATAGTCGGCCAGTTCTCGTACGTGGTGGAGACCGAGCGGCGGTTCTACCTGGCGAACGCGGTCGACGTCCAGGTCCGCGACGGCGGCGGCGAGGTGTACTTCGAGGTCCGCATGTCCGACGCGTGGGTCTGGGACATGTACCGCCCGGCCCGCTTCGTCAAGCACGTCCGCGTCATCACGTTCAAGGACGTCAACGTCGAGGAGCTCGACAAGCCGGACCTCCGGCTGCCCGAAGACGGCCCGTTCTCGGGCTGAGCTGGTCTTTCCCCGCGCCGGTTCGTCCTGGACGAGCCGGCGCGGTGCTTTTGCGTGATCTTTTCGGGCTGTAGCACAACGGGCCGACAGTTCGGCGCTTTCTTCGTGTTCGGTGGACCGAGTTGTCCACATACCCCCGGTTGTCCACAGAGCGGCGATTTCGGCCTGGTTTCGCCGCGTCGTGCGCTGGCATCGTCGAACGCACACGCACCGTGATCGCCGGGACCGCCCCGGTGACCGGCGCACCGACGAGGGGCGAACACGATGACGGGCACCGACCAGCTCGCAAGACACCGCCGCGACCTGGGCGCGTGGGGCGAAGACCTCGCCGCCCGGCACCTGCAGGACCGCGGCCTCGTCCTGCTCGGCCGCAACTGGCGCTGCCGCGAAGGCGAAATCGACCTCATCCTCACCGACCGCACCCGCGTGGTGTTCTGCGAGGTCAAGACCCGCACCGGCACCGAGTTCGGCCTGCCATCGGAGACGGTCACGGAGGAGAAGGCCGGCCGAGTGCGCCGAGCAGGTCAACGCTGGCTGCGCGAGTTCCGCATCGGCTGGTGCCCGGTCCGCTACGACGTCGTGACGATCCTCGCCGAGCCGGGAACCCGCCCCCGCGTCCAGCACATCGAGGCGGCGTTCTGATGCCCATCGCCAAAGCGTGGAGTGTGGCCTTGCTCGGCATCGACGGCCGCGTCATCGAGATCGAGGCCGACCTCGGCGGTGGGCTGAGCCGCGTCACCCTGGTCGGTCTCCCGGACGCGGGGCTGCGCGAAGCCAAGGACCGCGTCCGCTCGGCCGTCCGCAACTCGGGCCAGTCCTGGCCGGACGGCAAGGTGACGCTCGGCCTGTCCCCGGCGAACCTCCCGAAGGTCGGCTCGGCGTACGACCTCGGCATCGCGGCGGCCGTGCTCGCGGCAACGGGATCGGTCCCGGCGACGCGGTTGCTCGGCACGGTGCTGCTGGGCGAACTGGCGCTCGACGGCCGCGTCCGCCCGGTCCGCGGCATCCTCCCGGGCCTCCTGGCGGCCCGCGCGGCTGGCTACGAACGAGCCGTCGTTCCGGCGGACTCGCTGGTCGAGGCGGGGCTGGTGGACGGCATCGACGTCGCGGGCGCGGCCCACCTGCGTGATCTGGTGGCGTGGCTGAAGAAGGAGGCCGAGCTGGTGCCACCGGAGCCTCCGGTGCCGCCGACCCCACCGGCGGTACCGGACCTGGCCGACGTCATCGGCCAGCCTGAGGCGCGCTGGGCACTGGAGGTCGCGGCGGCGGGCGGGCACCACCTCCTGCTCACCGGCCCACCGGGCGTCGGCAAGACGATGCTCGCCCGCCGTTTGCCCGGTCTGCTGCCGCGCTTATCGCACGAAGAATCCTTGGAGGTGACGGCGGTGCACTCGGTCGACGGCTCGCTGTCGAAGTCGTCGCCCCTGGTCACGGTGCCGCCCTTCGTGGCCCCGCACCACTCGATCACGGTGGCGGCCCTGATCGGCGGCGGCAGCGGCCTGGCCACCCCGGGCGCGATCAGCCGCGCCCACCGCGGCGTCCTGTTCCTCGACGAGGTGTGCGAGTTCGGCGGCCAGCGCCTGGAGTCGCTGCGCACGGTCCTCGAGGAGGGCGAGGTCCGCATCGCCCGGGTCAAGGGCGCGATCACGTACCCGGCGCGGTTCCAGCTGATCCTGGCGACGAACCCGTGCGCATGCGCACCCCCGAAGGAAGCCGACTGCGTGTGCTCGCCGACAGCCCGCCGCCGCTACCTGGGCCGCCTGTCCGGCCCGCTGCTGGACCGCGTCGACCTCCGCGTCCGCCTACGTCCGTTGAGCGCGATCACCGCCCACGACACCGGAGCGACGGAGTCGTCGGAGGCGGTCCGCACCCGGGTCTTGCAGGCCCGAGACCGGGCAGCCCACCGCTGGCAGGCCCACGGCTGGCGATCGAACTCGGAGGTCCCAGGCCCGGCATTGCGCCGCGAGTTCACCCTCCCAGCTGCCGCAACGCAGTTACTGGACCGAGCAATGGACCGCGGCGCTTTGAGCGGCCGCGGAGCAGACCGCTGCATACGCATCGCCTGGACCCTGGCCGATCTGGACGGCGAGCAACGCCCAGGCACAGACCAAGTCGGCTCAGCCCTGGCCTTCCGAGAGCGAGTAGCGGCATGACCCCCGACGACCAGCGCCCGGCACCGCCGGCCCCGGGCAGCGGCATCGGCCCGGATGAGCAGCGGGAGGCGCGGTCAGCTGCTCCGGGCCGCGGCACGAGCCCAGATGATCTCTGCCCCGCGCACCCACTTGCCGCAGGCGGAGGCGCGAGCCTGGATGAGCCACGCGAGGTGCCTCCTGCTGCAGGTGGCAGCACGAGCCCGGATGAGCAGCGTGAGGCGCGGCCCGCCGCCGCGGGAAGCGTTACGAGCTCGGATGAATTGCACCCGGCGCACCTTCTGACTGCAGGCAGCCGCCCCGATGAGCAGCGCTCGGCGCACCCGCCGGCTGCGGGCAGCGGCACAGGCCCGGAGGTGAAGCGTGAGGCGCGGCCGGCTGCTGCAGGTAGTGGCACGAGAACGGATGAGTTGCGCGAGGTGCCTCCTGCCGCAAGCGGCGGCACGAGCCCGAACGAGCGGCGAGAGGCGCACCCAGCAGCACGCGTCAGCCCCGACGAGCTGCGCCGCGCCCGCGCCTACCTGCTGCGAGTCGCCGAACCCCCCGCCCCTGCACTGGTCGCCTTCGTGGCCCAACACGGTCCGATCGACGCGGCCGCCCGGGTGCGGCGAGGTGACTGCCCGCCCGAGGTGCTCAAAGCGACCGAAGCGCGCCGCGGGTACGACCTCGTCGACCAGGACTTTGCGCGGGCCGCCGCCGTTGGTGCTCGGCTGGTTGTTCCCGAGGACGACGAATGGCCCGCCTGGCCGCTGCTCGCCCTCGACCTCGCGGCTCAACGCGGTGTTTCCGAAGCCGTGCCTCCGCTCGCGCTCTGGGTCTCCGGCGATGTCGCGCTCGGCACTGCCGCCGATCGGGCCGTCGCCGTCGTCGGGGCTCGGGCTGCCACCGAGTACGGCGAACACCACGCCGCCGAACTCTCGTACGGCCTCGCCACCCGGGGCGTTCCGGTGTTCTCGGGTGCTGCCTACGGCATCGACGGCGCCGCCCACCGGGGTGCGCTCGCCGCCGAAGGGGTCACCGTTGCGGTGCTCGGCTGCGCCGTCGATGCGGGCTATCCGGCGGGGCACGTCGGGCTGCTGAACCGGATCGTCCGCAACGGTGGCGCGGTCGTCAGCGAATACCCGCCCGGCACCCCGCCGGCCCGGCACCGCTTCCTCGTCCGCAACCGGCTCATCGCCGCCCTCACCGAGGGCACCTTGGTCGTCGAGGCCGGGCAGCGCAGCGGCGCGCGCAACACCGCGAGCACCGCAGGCGCCCTCGGGAAGGTGGTGATGGCGGTGCCGGGACCCATCTCGTCCGGGATGTCCGTCGGCTGCCACGAACTGATCCGCGACTCGCGGGCGACGCTCGTCTCGACCGTCGACGAGGTCCTCGAGACCGTGGGCCGCTTCGGTATCGCCGAGGACCAGGCCGCCCGGCCGAAACGTCCGACCGACCGGCTGGGCCCCGACGCGCTGCGGACCTACGAGGCTTTGGCCGCGCGCACCAACCGGTCGGACACCGAAATCGCGGCCGAATCCGGGCTCCCGCTGCGGAAAGTGCGGGCGCTGCTGCCCGCGCTGGAGATCGACGGATTCGCCGTTCGCGGGGAAGCGGGGTGGCGACGACGGAGGCAAAGCGCGTGAAGGCCACGAAATCCCTGCGAAATCGTCGAAAGTGTTCGGCCGGTCCGGTGGGCCCGCGTGGCGATCCTTGACCGATGGCGGTTGTTCGCGCAGCGTGACAGCCATGCCGCCGCCATCACGCTCCGGCCAGGGGCGCCGCCCGGACCTGCGCGCGCTCCGGGCCGCGCTGCCCGAGCCGGTCCGGGCCGCCGTCACCGGCTACGAACGGCACCTCGGGCTGGAGCGGGGCCTGTCCGCGCACACCGTCCGGGCGTACGTCGGCGACGTGGTTTCGCTGCTGGGGTTCGTCGTGGACGGCGGTGGAGGGCTCGCGGAGCTGGACCTCGCCCGGCTGCGGGCGTGGCTCGCCGCCCAGCAGTCCGGCGGGGCGAGCCGGACGACGCTCGCACGGCGCGCGGCCTCGGCGCGGACGTTCACCGCCTGGGCGCACCGCACCGGCGTCCTCGCCACGGACCCGGGCGGGCGGCTCGCCGCGCCGCGGGCGCACCGCACCCTGCCCGGGGTGCTGCGCGCCGGGCAGGCGGGGGAGGTCATGCGGGCGTCGGCGGCCGGCGCGGCTCAGCGCGATCCTGTCGCACTGCGTGATCGCGCGATCGTCGAGCTGCTCTACGCGACCGGCATCCGCGTGTCCGAGTTGTGCGGGTTGGACGTCGGCGAGGCCGATTTCTCCCGTCGTGTCGTGACGGTGCTCGGCAAGGGCGGCAAGGAACGCGTCGTGCCGTTCGGCGTCCCGGCGGCGGAAGCGCTGGACGACTGGATCACCGAGGGGCGGCCGAAGATCGTCGCGGAAACCGCCGGTGAGGGCGTCGAGCCGGCGCTTTTCCTCGGGGTGCGGGGGAAACGCGTCGACCCGCGCGCGGTCCGGCGTGTCGTGCACGACGCCGTCACGGCGGTGCCCGGAGCGGCCGACATGGGGCCCCATGGCCTGCGACATTCGGCCGCGACGCATCTGCTGGAGGGGGGTGCCGATCTCAGGAGCGTTCAGGAACTGCTTGGTCACGCTACGCTTGCCACGACGCAGCTCTACACTCATGTGACCGTCGACCGGTTGAAAGCGATCCATGACCGAGCGCACCCCAGGGCCTGAGGCGGCCCGGGGAGTCTCGCCGGGGTCGTCACCAGCGGGCCCGGCGGCGCACGCGCATCCGCACGAGCACGGAGACGACACTGAGCCGCATGCCGAGAACGACTGTGCAATGACCGCAGGCCCGCACGTGACCGACGCCACCGGAGTGACCACTCGCGGTGACGCCGCCGTGCCCGCCGAAGCGCGGGCCGGTTACGACGTCGACGCCGGGATCGCGGCGCTGTGGCGGCAGTTCGCCGACAGCCCCGACCAGGCGTCGCGCGATCGGCTCGTGCTGCACTACGCGCCGCTGGTCAAGTACGTCGCCGGCCGGGTCGGCACCGGCCTGCCGACCCACGTCGACGTGGGCGACCTCGTGCAGTCCGGCATCTTCGGGCTCGTCGACGCGATCGAGAAGTTCGACCCCGAGCGCGGCCTGCGCTTCGAGACGTACGCGATGCAGCGCATCCGCGGCGCGATCCTCGACGACCTCCGTTCGCAGGACTGGGTGCCGCGCGCCGTCCGCAGCAAGGCCAAGGAGGCCGAGCGCGCGATGGAGCGCCTCGGCGCCCGCCTGAACCGCACCCCGACCGACGCGGAGCTCGCCGCCGAGCTCGGCATCGGCCTCGACGACCTGCGCGACTTCTACGGCCAGCTGCAGCTCACCAGCGTCGTCGCGCTGGAGGACCTGGTGGCCGCGGGCAAGGACAGCGGCTCGCTGGTCGACACGCTGCCCGACGACGACGCCGTCGACCCGGTCGCGGTGCTCGTCGACCAGGACAACCGCCGCCAGCTCGCGCAGGCCATCGGACAGCTGACCGAGCGCGACAAGATCGTGGTCAGCCTCTACTACTTCGAGAGCCTGACCCTCGCCGAGATCGGCAAGGTCCTCGGCGTCACCGAGTCGCGGGTCAGCCAGCTGCACACGCGGGCGGTCATGCGGCTGCGCGCCAAGCTGGTCGAGCAGACCGGCTCCTGATCAGGGACCACCTCCCCACGGCTTGAGCCGGAACTCGCCCACCTCACCGGTCAGGGCGAGGGGATCGACGTACTCGTCGCCCCGCCGCACGCCCCAGTGCAGGCACGCGGTGATCGCGCAGCCGGGATGGCCGGCGAGGACGGTCCCGAGCACCTGCCCCCGGTAGACCTGCTCCCCGACGGCCACCTTCGGCTCGACGGGCTCGTAGGTGGTGCGCAGGCCGCCGTCGTGGTCGACGGAGAGCACGGGCCGCCCGGCCACGAGCCCGGCGAAGACGACCACGCCGGCATCGGCGGCCAGCACCTCCTGCCCGGGCACGGCGGCCAGGTCGACGCCGCGGTGCCCGGGGCCGTAGGGCGTTTCCGGGGCGTCGAAGTACTTCGTGACCACCGGAACGGGTGACAACGGCCAGGACAGCCGCGCCTGCCGCACGGTTCGCGACCGGGCAAGCACCGTCAGGCCGACGCCGGTCCACTCGGCCTGCGGATGACCGGCCGCCGAGTCACTCGCCCGTGGTGGCGGTGCCGGTGGTGGGCCGAGGCCGCCTGCCCGGGCGGCAGTCATCCCCAGCCCTGGCGAAGCTGTCGCCACCTTCGAGCCGGTCGGCTGACCGCTCACCGTCGGAGGTGAAGCCCAAGCGCCGCCGAGCAGCGGCAAACCGGCCGTGACCAGCGCGATCACGACCAAACCACGACCCGTCATCCGGTGCCGGAACTCCTTGATCGACTCCATGACTTCAGCCTGCGGCACCGCGGAGCCCGATGGGGAGCCGAAGCCGAATCTGTGGATAACCGGACCCGATGTGGACAACTCCGTCCGTCCGCGGCCGCCGGTGGGGGAGGGGCTGGTGGCAGGGGGTAGAATCTTTTCCGCGGTCCGCGTGAGCGGGCTGACTTCGCGTGCACGTGCGCGATCCCCGGCAGAAAGTCGCCGGCGAGTCGCACGATGTCCGGCGGTCCCTGGGGCTCCTCACTCCTCAGGGTCCGGACAGCGCCACGGGCACCAGGGCGAGCGGCCACCCGGCCGCGAGCGACAAAACCGAGCAGCGCGTCAGCGGTGAACCGCCGCGAGCGCGCACTACACAGAAGAGGTTGATTCCGGCAATGGCCGTCGTCACCATGAAGCAGCTGCTCGACAGCGGCGTGCACTTCGGGCACCAGACTCGTCGGTGGAACCCGAAGATGAAGCGCTACATCTTCACCGAGCGCAATGGCATCTACATCATCGACCTGCAGCAGACGCTGACCTACATCGACCGCGCGTTCGAGTTCATCAAGGAAACCGTCGCGCACGGTGGCACGATCATGTTCGTCGGCACCAAGAAGCAGGCTCAGGAAGCCATCGCGGCCGAAGCCTCGCGCGTGGGCATGCCCTACGTGAACCAGCGCTGGCTCGGCGGCATGCTGACCAACTTCCAGACCGTGCACAAGCGTCTTCTCCGCCTGAAGGAGCTCGAGTCGCGGGAGCAGACCGGCGGCTTCGAAGGTCTCACCAAGCGCGAGATCCTGACGCTGACCCGCGAGAAGGACAAGCTCGAGAAGACCCTCGGCGGTATCCGCGACATGGCCAAGGTGCCGAGCATCGTGTGGATCGTCGACACGAAGAAGGAGCACATCGCCGTCGGCGAGGCTCGCAAGCTGAACATCCCGGTCGTCGCGATCCTGGACACCAACTGCGACCCGGACGAGGTCGACTACCCGATCCCGGGCAACGACGACGCGATCCGCTCGGCCGCGCTGCTGACCAAGGTCGTCGCCGAGGCCGCGGCCGCCGGTCTGATGCAGCGGTCCAGCCGCAACGGTGCTTCGGCCGACTCCAAGCCGGAGCCGGGTGTCGCCACCGACGAGCCGCTGGCCGAGTGGGAGAAGGAGCTGCTCGCCGGCTCCGAGACCGCCGCCGCCGACGCGACCGAGGCGGCCGCGGCCGTCGAGGCGCCGGTCGAGACGCCGGCCGAGGTTCCCGCCGAGCAGGCCACCGCCTCCTCCTGATGCAACCGCGTCCGTGGGGGGGGGGGGGGGGCCCCCCCCCCCGCGGCCCCAAGAGCCCCCGCACGGTTAGCGTAGGGCGAGACAGGGGTAGTGATGGATATAGGAAAAAAAACACCCCCACCCGGGGTGCCCGC